>JAPKZH010000275.1 GCA_026393905.1 Candidatus Aminicenantota bacterium | reverse complement strand
GGTGATGCTGAAAATGTCTCCTTCCTCGATGACATGATAGTTGGTCACGATATGGCCCTGGTCGTCCCAGAGGAAGCCGGAGCCGCTCCCGCGAGGGACTTGCTCTTGGTTGAAAAAGAAATCGCGGACGAGCTGGATATTAGTGATGAACACGACGGAATTTTTTGTCTTTTTGACGATGTCGATCGTATTCCGCTCGTCTTCGGTCAGCTGCGCCCTCAGGGGCGAGCCGGACAAAAAGAGGACGGCGGCGAATCCCAACGCCAAGGTTAATAAACGACCGAATTTTCTTTTTCTCATGGTATTTTCCTTCTTTGTTATTTTATCACAAGTCGCTTCAAATATTTTTTATCTGGAGGCACGCGGCCGTGTCGCTTCAAAACCATCGCCACCGGCAGGGGCGCCTTCCCTCCAAGGGCTGGGCCGAGATGATCCGCTTGGATCGGGGCGGAAGTCTATTGTCTTTCGGGCGATTTCTTGGCCGTCCGGAATGATGATTCGACCGACCGGCCTTCTTCGCGGCCATTTCCTGTTCTTGACATCGATCCGCGACTGGATTTATCATTTTTTCGTGATGGGAGATGTCGTTGCCAAGCTCAACGGAACATGATTCGAGACAACATGGAAAAGGAAATTACTGTCACTCAATTTGATTCAAGGCGAGGAGAAGATCCGTCCGCTCGGCCAGGGTCCGGCGCACCTGTTGATCACGCTGACCAATACGACCGGCAACGAAGTCCTCAGAAAGACGATGGCGTTCAAAAAGAAGCGGGAGGCCCGAGGATGCCTGATCGACCCACGCGGACAGCGTTAATTTTTTGGATCGCGGGCTTTCTTTTAATCCTTTTTTCTTTGAGCGTCGGCGCGATCGGCTTCGTCGCCCGGCCCCAGAAGGGCAAGCCCGGGCTGAACGTGCTTCTCATCACCATCGATACGCTTCGCGCCGACAGGCTGGGCGTTTATGATCCGAACCATCCGTTGACCCCGAACATCGATCGCTTCGCTTCGAGCGGCGTCGTTTTCACCCGGGCCTTCGCCCACACCTCGACGACCTTGCCCTCGCACGCGAACATCCTTTTGGGAACAACCCCTTCCTATCACGGCGTTCACGATAACGCCAACTTCTTCGTCCCCGCGGGGCTGCCGACCTTGGCCGGACATCTCAAGGCCTCGGGCTATTCGACGGGCGCTTTCGTGGGAGGTTTTCCTCTTGATTCCAGGTTCGGACTCGGCCGGGGCTTCGACGTCTATGACGACAATTTCAGCCAAAAGGACAAAGACCCCGGAATCGATCCGGGTCGCGAGAGACGTGCCCAGGCCGTCCTGGACGTCGCCTTGAACTGGCTGAAGGGGCGGACGTCGCCCTGGTTCCTCTGGATCCACTGCTTCGATCCCCACGACCCGTACGTGCCTCCCGAGCCGTATCGATCGCGGCACTCGCAGAATCCCTACGACGGCGAGGTAGCTTATACCGATGCCGTGCTGGGCGCTCTGTTCCGCCATCTCGAAGAGACCGGGCTCCTTTCTGCAACCCTCATCGTCCTGACCGGCGATCATGGCGAGTCGCTCGGGGAGCACGGAGAAAAAACGCACGGCTATCTGGCCTACAACGCCTCTCTTTGGATCCCCTTGATCATCCGGCTTCCCGGGGAAGAGCACCGCGTCGTTTCCCGGAATGTCTCCCACGTGGACATCTTTCCGACCGTTTGCGACATCCTCGGTCTCCAAACGCCCGACGTCCTCCAGGGGACGTCGCTCCTGCCTTTGCTGCGGGGAAAAGGTGGGGAGGATCGACCGATCTACTTCGAATCTCTCTCTCCTTTTTTCAACATGGGCTGGGCTCCCATCACCGGGTTCATTTTCAAAACCGATAAATTCATCGATTCGCCGATCCCCGAACTCTACGACCTCGGCAAGGACCTCGACGAGCGTCAAAACCTGGCCGCCGGTAAGAACCTGGAGGATTTTCGAAAGCGGCTCGCCCAGATCGTCCGCCGCCAGTCCTCAGGGGCGAGCGGCAAGGCCCGGCAGACCATGGATCAGCAGACGCGAGAAAAATTGATGAGTCTGGGCTATCTGGCCGGCCGCCCCGGGGCCGGCCAAGCGGCCTTCAGCGCGGAGGACGACGTGAAAACGCTCCTTCCGCTCCAGAAAAAATCCATGGACGCGCTGGAACTCTACAATTCGGGGCGGGCCAAAGAAGGCACGGACGCGCTGAAGGAGATCATCACGGGAGGAAAGCGCGTCAGCGCGGCCTACCTGAACCTGGCCGAAATTTACAAGAAACAGGGACGATGGCCGGATGCGATCTCCGTTTTGAAAATGGGCCTGGAGAAACTTCCCGATGTCTACGACCTCTTCGTTCAATATATCGCCTGCCTCTACGAGGCGGGGCGGTTCGGCGAGGCCATAGCCGCCTTCGAAGGGGCGCATTACTCTCAGACGGAGTCCGATCCGGTCATATGGAACTATGTCGGCCTGGCCTACTGGAATATGAAAAACGCCGACAAAGCCCGGAAGGCTTATGAAAAATCAATGGCCGTCGACAAGAAATTCGCCGTCCCTTATAACAACCTCGGAAGCCTTTTGACCTTTCAGTTCAAAGCGACGAATGATCCAGCGACGTACCGGAAGGCCGTCGAATCCTATGAGCGGGCGATCGCCCTGGATCCATCCTATGCCGCAGCCTACCACGGCCTGGGCGTGGTCCATTTCCAGGCGAAAGATTACGAAAAAGCCATCGCCGGCCTGAAGAAGGCCCTGGAGCTCGAAATCGGTCTCGACGAGACGCACTATTTCCTGGGAGTGGCTTATTTAATGCGTGGAGATACGGCCGCGGCCTATCAGTCTTTCATGACCTACAAAAGCAGCCCCTCATTCGCTCTTCTCAGCGACACGGAGAAAACCCGCCTGGAAAGCTATATCGCCAAATGCAAACGGGATTGACCGGACGAAGATCCGCCCTTCCCGAAGAAAAAACGGGCATCAAAAAAAAGAGGCGGCCCCCGGGGCCGCCTCTCGGAATCATCCTCTGGGGCTAGAAGCTGAAACGGGCGCCGAGCCTGACCGAGCGGACGCCGTA
>JAPKZH010000264.1 GCA_026393905.1 Candidatus Aminicenantota bacterium | reverse complement strand
AGAACAGATATTCCACCCTCGATAAGGTGCTGCCCGAGACCGACGTGCTGTATGTGACGCGCGTCCAAAAGGAGCGTTTTGACGACCATGCCGTCTACGAGAAGGTCAAAAACGCATTCGTCATTACGCCTGAGGCCATGAAATCCGCTAAGAAAGAAATGATCGTCATGCACCCCCTGCCGCGCGTGACCGAGATCAGCATGGAATTCGACGAGGATCCCCGGGCGGCCTATTTTCGCCAGATGGAGTATGGGCTGTATGTCCGGATGGCCCTTCTGGCTATGGTTCTCGGCAAAGCCTAGCCCTGCTCTTAGAGGGATCCAAGGGGGAGCCGCCCCCTTGGTCGAGGGGCGGGGTTTCATGCTCCGCCCGGGCCTCGATTCTAGTGCAGATCTCTTTATCTCCACGATAATTCTTCGGTAAATGCTCCTTGGAAAGGAGCCAGCAGGCGGATCGAGCCCCCCCATCTATTTTGTTAACGCGGGAGCCAGTCTTTTTAGCATCAACCACTTTGTCCAACCACCATGTTATACAATGCTTCTCTATGACACTGCCATCCTTTTGTGATAGAGTGTCAAAGAAACAAAATTTCCAACAGGAAAGAGGAGGGACGTCAACATGAAAAGAATCATCGGCCTGACCCTCCTTCTTGTTCTTGCTTTATCGGCCTTGGCCCAGGATATCCCGCCCATCCTAGTGACCGAAGGCGAAAAGGAAAACGAACGGCTTTCTCTGTCCAAAGTCACGGTTGATGTCCAGATCTATGGATTTCTGGCCGAAACCAGGATGACCATGACATACCGCAACCGCTATAACCGCGTGCTGGCCGGGAACCTTTATTTTCCTCTTCCGGAGGGCGCCACGATAAGCGGCTATGCGCTGGACATCAATGGGGTCATGGTCGACGGTGTTGTCGTTGAGAAAGAGAAAGGGAGGGTGGTTTTTGAGAAGATTGTCCGCCGGGGCATTGACCCGGGGCTTGTCGAATGGGTCAAAGGAAATAATTTCCGGACGCGGGTATTTCCGATTCCAGCCAAAGGCTCGCGGACAATCATGGTCCGCTATATTTCGGAGCTTCTCGAGAATGAGAAGAACGCCTTCTTCCGGCTCCCCCTCAATTTTTCCGGAAAGGTCGATGAATTCTCCCTCAGGATCGAGGTCGTCAAGGCCATGGCTAAGCCGGTGATCAGGGAAGGCGGGCCAGAAGGCCTTCAGTTTAACAGATGGCGGGAGAGCTATGTGGCGGAGACGAAGCTCCAAAATGCCGCTCTGACGGCCGACCTCGTTATCACCCTTCCAGACGTGGAAAAACAGAAAGTCATGGTCCAAAAAGGGACCGATGGGAATTATTATTTCTTCATCCGGGACGTGAGGCCCGAAGAGGGACAAGAAGAAAAGGAAAGTCCTCCCGCTCCCAAGAAGATCGCCATTCTCTGGGATAACTCCGGCTCCAGGGCAAGATCTCCGCATGCCAAGGAGCTCCAAATTCTTGAAAACTTCTTTCAACGGAACGCCGCAAAAGCGATCTCCGTGGATTTGATTTTTTTCAGCAACAAAAAAACAACAGAGCGAAGCTTTACGGTAAAAAACGGCCAGGCGCAGGCACTGCTTGATGCCGTCGGGAAGGCGGAGTATGACGGCGGGACTCAGATGGCCGCTATGGCGCCCTCGAAAGGCAAGCCCGCGCCCGATTTTTACCTGTTGTTCACCGACGGCCTTTCGAATTTCGGCCTCGATGACCCAGGGGATTTCCAGGCTCCTGTCTATATCTTTTCCGAGGACTCACGGTCCAACCATATTTATCTCCGCTCCCTGGCCCAGAAAGCGGGAGGGGAGTATTTCAACCTGGCCCAGGTGGAGGGAGAAACAGCTGTGGCCCGGATAGGCCGGAGTCCCTTTTCCTATCTTTCGGTGACTGCGAAATCCGGTACGATCTTGGATGTCTACCCGGGAACGCCTCAGCCTGTTCAGGAACGATTTGGGCTTACCGGCCGGCTCCAATCAGAAAAAGCCGATATTGTTCTCAATTATGGGAGGAAGAACGAAATCCTGAAAAAAGTGAAGTTCACAATTTCGAAGGTCGAGGCCGCTGAAGGCCATCTCTTGAGAATCTTCTGGGCCCAGAAAAAGATCGGCAGTCTGATGATCTTCCAGGAGAAAAACCAAGCGGAGATACTGGAAACAGGAAGGACATTCGGCCTTGTCACTCCCGATACATCGTTGATCGTCCTGGACAGCCTGGCCCAGTATGCAGAGCATGAGATCGTCCCTCCGGAGTCCCTGCCTGAGATGCGGAAGGAGTACTGGAAAATCATTGAACAAAAGAAGAAGGAGGTCTGGAAGAGCCAACAGTCTAAACTGGAGCGGGTCATTGAGCAATGGAAAGGAAAAATTGACTGGTGGAACAAAGACTTCCGATATCCCGAGGGTTTCAGATTCGAGGAAAAGAAAGTCGGAGTGATAAGAGAAGAGGCAAGAGTAAAACAAAAACGTGAGGCCCCTCCGCCGCTGACTGGCCGTCCGCCGGCCAAGGCAGAGGATAAAATGGAAATCTCACGGGAAACCGTACCGTCCCCTTCAGCCAAAATGGCCGGAGGGGAGGAAGAGAAGGCTGCGGCCAGGGAAGCAGAGCCTGCCATTGCCATCAAGGAGTGGAGCCCGGCTACACCCTATATAAATGAGCTGAAGAAGGCTGAGAGAAAGGCCCAGTTCTCTGTCTACCTGGAGCAAAAGAAGACCTACGGTGATTCTCCCGCCTTTTTCCTTGATTGCGCAGACTTCTTCTTAAAAGACGGCCAGAACGAGACCGGCCTTCGTATCCTTTCCAATATCGCCGAAATGGAGCTTGAAAATGCCGCGCTTCTCAGAGTCCTCGGCCACAGGCTGGCACAGCTTGACTTGCTCGACCTCAGCGCTAAGATCTTTGAAGTGGTCCTCAGACTTCGGCCCGAGGAACCGCAATCCTACCGAGACCTGGCTTTGGTCCTGGCCAGGCTCAAGAATTATAAGCGGGCCGTGGATTTGCTCTACCAAGTTGTCCTCAAAGATTGGGACCGTTTCCAGGAAGTCGAGCTTGTCGCTCTTGTCGAAATGAACAACATTATGGCCAAAGCCGGTCGAGAAGGAATCAAGGAATTTTCTGTGGATCCCAGGCTTGTCAAGTTGCTTGATGTGGACGTCAGAATCGTCCTAACATGGGATACGGATCTGACAGACATGGACCTCTGGGTGATCGAGCCTTCTGGAGAAAAAGCGTTTTACAGCAAGAGACTGACGACCATCGGCGGGTATGTCTCCAGGGATTTTACGGACGGCTATGGCCCCGAGGAGTACCTCCTCAAAAAAGGCATGCACGGCGTGTATAAAATCCAGGTAAACTACTATGGAAGCAGAGCTCCCGCCCTCGTCGGGGCCGTGACCCTCCAGGTCGAAATCTTCACTCACTTCGGGCGGCTCAACGAGAAGCGAAAGGCCATCACCCTCCGTTTGACCGTGAAAGAAGACGTAATCACCGTGGGTGAGATCGAATTCTAATCCCCAACCAGCCGTCGAACCTTCTTGTTTTTCATTTTCGAAATATGGGCAGGTCTTATGATCCTCATTAATGGCCATTGGATCGATCTGACCATCGGCCACGAAACCCGCAAACCTGTCCGTCAGCGTCTCGTTTCGACGATGCTCCGGGATCTCGAATGGACGAGTGAGTTCAGGTCTTCCAAGAGGATACCGAAGAGGTATCGGCCTTCGCCAGAGAGCGGATAAGGGATTTCCAGCCTGAGGAATTTTTTCTTGGCCAGGCGCGTTCTCTCAAACCTGAGCAAGAGGTTCCAATTTCTGTAAAACCACATTTCCGTTCCCTCGGTCCAGCTGATTTGTCTGCGATCGATATCCCCTTCGGCGATGCCTCCGCTGAGCCGGGCGCCCGACGATTGTGAGAAGCCTTGGTCTTCCCAAATCCAATTGGCAAATCCTTGATCAAAGCCGCTATAATGATATCCATGAAAAGGGACGATGGTCCCCGAAGGAATAGGCCGTCCGAGAAAGTGAGGGTCCTCTGTTATTCCGGATACACGGGCGAGGAAACTCCCCGGGCTATCCTTGTCGACGATCAGGAACTGGCGGTCGAAAAAATTCTTTCGCGAAAAAGAATCTCCAACGCCGAAACCGGACGAATCCGCGAGGTTTTCACAGCCAAGACCGGTCGGGGGACCGTCGAGATCGAACGGGACGAAAACGGCGAATGGACGGTCGTTTTTCTCTAAAATTCTTGCCCGCCCGCTTCCGTCACGTGTAGAATGTTCCTGAAACTAGAGCGTCGCGCTCGCCGGCGGCTGGGACAAGATCCTGATCGTAGTCGCGGCTTTTTTGCTCCTGACCTTGACCAGAATCCATCCCGTCCTGATCATCTTTAGCGCCGCCCTGATGGGTTTCTTTGTTTACCGGTAGAGGCTAAGAAGTCTGATCGATTTTTTTAATCTTCCGTTTTGTGACTTCTTTGACCTCTTCCTCATCCTTCTTTTGACGCTCTTTGAGCTCCTGCTTTTCGGCTTCATGCTTTTTCTTCAGCTCTTGGACCGTCACGTCAGCCTCTCTCTTGATCTTCTCTTTCTCTGAGGACTCTCTGACTCGCCGTCCCTGCTCCTCGGATTTTCTTTGCAGCTGCCGGATCTCTTCGGCCTGGGTTCTTTCCAGGAGCCGTTCTTCCTCGACATGGCGCTTCTTGATCAGGCCCTCCTCCTCGATGTCCGATTTTCGAGGGCTGGGATCATAGATTTTGACCTTGGAGAGCTCGCCCCGCGCCTCTTCCTTGTTCACGAACTCCTTCGGTTTCTCCCGGTCATCTTGTTTGACATTCGGGCGATACATCCGGACGGATCCGGCTTCCACCCTGGTCAGGCCGGGCTGCTGGTCGTCCCGGAGGTCATATTTGACGAGGTTTTTTCTGGTGACGTTTCTGACGAGATTCGTATCGATCCCTTCATTGATAATCCTGTTGTTGCGGACGAGGATGTTTTTGTGGACCACGCTGTACCGGATGATCGTCACGTTCCTCTCATAGGGAAGCACATGCGAGTACAGGCCCGATTCCAGGAAATATCTTCCTTCGATGAAGATCCAATGATGGTTCGGAATATCGAAATATCCCGAGAGACCGACGCCCATCGCGAATTCGGCACCCGGCGGAAGCGGCGCCCATCCCATATAGAGATCGCTTGAACGCCAGATCACCCAGGCCGGCCCCCAGATCGTTCCGGGAACCCAGAACCAGCCGATGTCCTCATCCCAGCCCCATCGGCCGTAGTGGAAGGGAATCCAGCCCCACTCATAATCGGAGATCCAGGTCCAGCCGTAATCGGTCCAGACCCAGCGGCCATGGGTGTAGGGGCGCCATCGGTATCCCATATGACGGGGGACCCAGACATAACCGTGAGGTCGCATGGAAACCCATGTTCCATAGGGAGAGAGATGTTCATAGAAGTAAGAAATCCCGACATCCGGATAATACCCTGAAGGCCGTTGGTAAGAAGGTTCGCGGCTGGGGTAGCGGCCGTCGTCAACGGGGACATAGACCAAGCAGCCGGCCGTCAGAAGGACGATCAGGGATGTCATCAAAAGATGTTTTTTCATCTTCGTTCTCCTTCCAATATAAAAATAGGCAAACTTCGTGCCAAACGAATTCCCCTGGATTTCCTTGGATTTATTGCCTTTTTCACGGTGACTTGTCCTAAAAATGAGACAAATCCTCTTCTTTTAGACAGTCTACGACGGACCTCCTTCTGAGTCAACATTCATTTGTTCTTTCGGTCAAATAGACTACGAGCGGTTGACGTGCGCCGTGGCTCGCCACGGGGAACCGCTCGAGAGTATCCCCTGGGCGATTCATGGGCGAATGCTCCTTGGAAGGAAGGCAGGGAGCGAAGCGACCGTTGGAAGGAAACCCTATTAAAGGGTTTCCGTCCAAGAGTGTCCTTCGCTTGGCGATATCTTAAAAGTAGCGTAAAATGAATTTCTTGTCTGGTCAGATAAATGCACTGGAAAGAAGAAGGTCGTATGCCAAAATTAAAGAATTGGCTGACCGGAGAGGGATAGAAAAGCGGAATGGCTGTCATTTTTTCACCCCAGGAACAACAGATGCGGCTCCGCCGTAGGCCCCGCCTCGTCTATCCATCAGAGCTCCCGATCATGGCCAAGAGGGCCGAGATCGTCCGGGCGGTCCAAAAACACCAGGTCGTCATCATCACCGGCGAGACAGGATGCGGCAAGAGCACCCAGATCCCGAAAATGTGCCTCGAAGCCGGACGGGGCATCCGCGGAAAGATCGGATGCACCCAGCCCCGGCGGATCGCCGCCATCACAATCGCCCATCGCATCGCCGAAGAGTTGGGCGAGCCCCTAGGCCGCTCGGTCGGCTACAAGATCCGCTTCGACGACAGGACGCCGCGGGACGCTTTCCTCAAGATCCTGACCGACGGCATGCTGCTGGCCGAGACCCAGTCCGACGGCCGGCTCTATGACTACGATACCCTCATCATCGACGAGGCCCATGAGCGAAGCCTGAATATCGATTTTATGCTGGGCATCGCCAAGACCCTTCTCCCCGTCCGGCCGGACCTCAAGCTCATCATCACCTCGGCCACGCTCGATATCAAAAAATTCTCGGAAGCCTTCGACAATCCGCCCGTTTTAGAAGTGAGCGGCCGCCTCTATCCCGTGGAATTGGAGTATAGGCCCCCGGATGCGCGGGAAGACGGCGCCGACGAGGCCGATTATGTGGACATGGCCGTCAAGGCCGTCGATTATCTCAGGTCCGAAAAGCCGGCCGGGGATGTCCTCATTTTCATGCCCACAGAGCAGGACATCCACGAAACCTGCAGTCTGTTGGAAGGGCGACGATATCCCGGCGTCACGATCCTTCCTTTGTACGCAAGGCTTCCGGGCCCCCAGCAGGGACGGATCTATTCCGTCACCGGCCCCAAGATCGTCGTAGCCACAAACGTGGCAGAGACATCGCTCACGATTCCCCGGATCAAATATGTCATTGATACGGGCCTGGCCAGAATCTCCCAGTACCTGCCGGGTTCACGGATCAACAGTCTTCCCATCCGGCCCATCTCGATGAGCAGCGCCGACCAGAGAAAAGGCCGGTGCGGCCGCGTCCAGAAAGGCCTTTGCCTCCGCCTGTATTCCGAGGAGGAATACGAATCGCGGCCGCAGTTCACGCCGCCCGAGATCCTCCGGTCCAACCTGGCCGAGGTCATCCTGCGGATGATGGATTTGAATCTCGGCCATCCTTCCAGGTTTCCTTTTGTCGATAGGCCGCAGTCTAAGAATATCGAAGATGGCTATGAAACCCTGCTCGAGCTGGGCGGCGTCCAGCGGAGAGGCCAGGATTTCATCCTGACGGGGCGGGGGCGCCAGATGGCCCGGATGCCGCTCGACCCGCGCATCTCGCGCATGCTGCTCGAAGCGCAACGGGAGGGCTGCCTCAGAGAGATCTCCATCATCGCTTCGGCGCTGAGCACCAGGGATCCCCGGGAGAGGCCTCCGGATAAAGCGGCCCAGGCTGATGCCGTGCATCTGCCCTTTCGCGATCCGGATTCCGATTTCCTCACCCTCCTCAACATTTGGAACCGCTATCACAGCCAGTGGGAGGAGCTCACGACGCAGAAAAAAATGAGGACGTTTTGCCAGGACCATTTTCTCTCCTTCCCCAGGATGCGGGAATGGGTCTATATTCATGCCGAAATTATCGATATTTTGAGAGAGCTAAAGATCCCCTTGGGAAGGACCCATAAAGCGGAGATGTCCAAATCCCTTTATGCCGCCGTCCACCGCTCCATCTTGAGCGGATTCCTTTCCAATTTTGCCGCCCACAAAGAGAAGAATTTCTATAATGCGGCCAAGGGCCGGGAGGCCATGATGTTTCCGGGCTCCACGCTTTTCAATAAATCCGCGCCGTGGATCGTGGCGGCGGAAATGGTCAAAACGTCAAGGCTCTTCGCCAGGACCGCGGCGAAGATCAGCGCCGAATGGCTGGAGCCCCTGGGGGGCGAGCTTTGCCGATATTCCTATTCAAACCCGCTGTGGAACAAGAACAGGGGAGAGGTCTCGGCCGAGGAACATGTCTCCCTGTTCGGCCTGGAGCTCGTGGCCGGTAGATCGGTGGCCTACGGGCCGATCAACCCGGAGGAAGCCCATAGGATATTTGTCCGCGCGGCGCTTGTCCCGGGGCAGGTCAAGGAGCATTTTGACTTCCTTACCCACAACCAGGACTTACGAAAGCGCCTGATGCCCATGGAAGAAAAATTAAGGCGCCGCGATATCCTGGTCGGCGACGATGGGATTGCCGATTTTTATTCGAGGCGCCTCCAGGGAGTCTGTGATATTCGGGGGTTGAAAGAGAGGATCCGGAAACGGGGGAGTGAGGATTTTCTCAAGCTGGCCGAACGAGATCTCCTCCGCTCTCTGCCCGATGAAGATGAGCTGGCGCGGTTCCCGGATGCGCTGGCCGTCGGCGACATGCAGTTTAAGGCCTCCTATAGGTTCGCCCCGGGCGAGGACGAGGACGGCGTCACTTTGAGAATCCCGGCCCGGGTGATTTCAGCCGTCCCGCCGGAGCCGTTGGATTGGGGCGTGCCCGGATTTTTCAAGGAGAAGATCACGGCCCTCATCAAGGGGCTTCCCAAGCGATACCGGAAGCTGCTGGTGCCGGTCAGCGATACGGTCGAGATCGTCGCCAAGGAGATGCCGCCGTCGGAAGATTCCCTTTTTTCAGCCTTGTCTCAATTCGTCAAGCGGCGATTCCGGGCGGTAATCCCCGAGGACGAATGGGCTCGGGTGGACATTCCGAAACATTTAAAGGTACGCCTGGCCGTCACCGATCTTCAAGGAAAAGAATTGGCGGCAGGCAGGGACTTGGAGGCGCTGCGGCGGCTGCGAAAGGAGGCCGCGGCAACCGCGGCCCAGGATCCGGAGGTATGGAAAAAAGCGAGAGAAAAATTCGAACGAACCGGAATCACATCCTGGGATTTCGGGACTTTGCCCGAGCTCGTCTCCATCGGGCCGTCGACAATCGCCTATCCGGGCCTTGAGGCGGCCGAAAACCACGTGAGTATCCAGCTCTTCAAGACGGGCGAGGAAGCGAGGGCCTCTCATATCAAAGGAGTGCAAACACTTCTCCTGTTGAAGTTTTCAAAAGACCTGAAATTCATGGAGCGATACCTTGGCCTGCCGGCGGAATATTTGAAAGCGGCCCTCTATTTCGGCGGAGAAGAGACCGTTCGAAAAATGATGACCGAAAACCTCAAGACCGAGGTCTTCCAAAAGAACTCGCGCTCCCAAGAAGATTTCCGGGCTTATTCTGAGACGGTCGTCAAGGGGCTTTTTGAGAAAGGGCACCAGATCCTGGAGGCAACCATCAAGGTACTGGCTGCTTATCAAAAGCTTCGCGCCGAGCTCTATGCCATCGAGAAGATCGATCCGGCGAATAAGGCCGTTGGGGCGATTTGCGCCGAAATCCGGCTCGACCTGGACAGGCTCATCCCCAAAAATTTTTTGGAGATTTACCGGCTCGATAGACTTATCCATCTGCCGCGTTATATAGAAGCCAAGGAGTTGCGAGCGACGAGAGCTAATAATGCTCCCCAGAAGGACAGGAATAAGGCAGCCCAAGTGGAGGGCTTTTCCATGGCCCTTTTGAAAATGGAGCAGTCCGTTTCTCCCAAAGCATCGCCCGAAAGGAAGCAGGCCATTGAGGAATTCCGGTGGATGATCGAGGAGTTCAAGGTGTCGCTGTTCGCTCCCGAGCTCCGGACGGCGTATCCTGTCTCGGCCCAGCGCCTCATCAAAGAGTATAAGAGATTGCTTCCTTGCGTTTAGGGTATAAGAAATTGATAATAGCTTTCAAGTTTAGCCCCCGGCGCTCCCCTCGGGGCAGGTCGGCAAGGCTTGAATGCCTCGCTTGAGCGGTGGTATATTGACCCGGGGCAGGCCGAATAGCCGTAAAGTCACTCATGAACTCTCTCGCCTCCACGCATTCAAAGACGCGCAAGGCCTATAACCTGGCTGCTCAGAAATATCGCGACCTTTTTCACAATAAGATCCATGAAAAGGAATACGACTAGAAAAAACGAGATTTCAGGTTGATTTCATGGAGAGGCGAAATCCCTACGACTTTGAGATCAAAAATGAGAGAATATTCGCCATCGGTCAAAAGGTCTCTTCGAGACGTGCCTGAGAGGACAACATGAAAATCGCTGCCGTAGCCGCGTGCGCCGGGCTTTTTATCATGGCGCAGAACCTAACCATTTCCTCTGAACGCCCAGCCGAGCAGAGCCGTTTCTCGCTCCGAGTCGCCGAGTCCAAGCTCGTCAGGGATGCCTTCGCCTTCATCGAAAATAAACGGGAAGCTGTGATCGCCGAATGGATTGCGCTTACCGAAATCCCGGCCCCGTCCGGGAAAGAAGAGAAGCGCGCCGCGGCATTGCGGGAGAAGTTCGCGGCGGCTGGCCTGGAGAACGTGAAAATCGACGCCTCCGGAAACGTCATCGGTGTTTGGCGGGGGTCGGGCCGCGGCAAGCGCGTCGCGGTCTCGGCCCACATGGATACGGTCTTCCAGGGCGTTACCTCGATCAAGGTCGTCCGCGAAGGCGGCCGCCTCAAGGCGCCGGGGATCGGCGACGATACGGCCAGCTTGATCAACCTTGTAAGCACGGTGCGGGCCCTCAAAGCGGCCGGCTTCAAGCCCGAGAACTCCTACTATTTCCTG
>JAPKZH010000040.1 GCA_026393905.1 Candidatus Aminicenantota bacterium | reverse complement strand
AAGCTGCGAACTTGGATGAGGTCCTTGGACCGCCGATACAACGTTCCCGAGGTTTATCTTTCTTTATGGAAATTTTTGCCAATCAACGGATGAAATGTGTCAAAAAACGGCAATCTTAAAATAGCAAATTAAAATTCTATTAGGAATCTACTTGACAACCAAATTTTATAGTGTATTATTATAATCGAAAGGATAAGGAAAGGAAGCAAGGGCGACCCAAATGAAAAATCTGATGCGAAAGTTCACCGTTCCGTTGGCAGCGCTTATTCTTCTCTTCGGCGTGATGTTAGCCGCGACATCCGCAAATGCTGGACCTCGTAAGCCGCCTAAGCCGCCACATGCCGTAGCAGAACCTGGAACACTTGCTCTGCTTGGTACTGGGCTGGTTTCCGTTGGCTTATATGCTTTGAGGAAACGTAAAAGGGGATAGCCGATAACAGAACGGCTAAAGATTTAGCCTTTTTTCCTTTAGATCAGCTCAAATCTCCCAACATCAGGCGCCGAGAGCATTTTCCACGTCCCCTTTATTTTTTTAACAAACTTACGTAGTTCTAGAGAGTATTGACGATGAACGTCAATCCCGACATAATTCATCTGTGCACCTTCTGAAAAGAACATTTCGAACAGGACGTCTATCAGACTCCCGGGGGAGGGGCATCACATAATCATGTTGCCTGTCAATTCAGATTGTCCCCCTATGAATGAGAAGGCAGCCCTATCCGCCGGGCTGGACCGGAATCTCACGGCTCTTGTCTTCATGATCGGCCATTGGCAGTTGAAGATCGGTGATCCGTCGCTCATGGGCTGGTTCACGGTTTTTTCCTATTACGCCTGCGGCGGGCTGAGCCTTTTGTATTTCTTTAAGGCCCGGTCGCGAATGCACACAACCGACCGGCGATTCGCCATAGTGATGACGGGGCTCCTGTTTTTCCTCGGATTGATCAAAAACTTCAACCTCTTGTCGGCCATCACGGAGATCGGGAGGCTCGTCGCCGAAAAAGGGGGCTGGATCGAATCCCGGCGGCTCCTCCAACTGGCGCTGATGTCGCTCGTCATTTTCGGACTCGCCATTGTTTTCGTCTGTGCCGCGAAAAAAAAATCCTTTGTTCAATTATGGAAAAGCCACGTTCCCGAGCTGGTCTGCCTGGCCTACCTGTTCGTTTTCGTCCTCTTGAGGGCCATTTCGCTCCATCAGTACGGAGTTTTGCTTTCCCGTGAAATCTTCGGCATCCGGGTCAACTGGATCGCCGAATTGGCGGGCATTTATGCACTCGTGATCGTGTTGCTCGCGCGGATGTTCGGGAAAATAACAAGCGGTTGGCGGCGATGAAACACGTTGGCGGTTCGGGACGTTCATTGGATGCCGGAGGAAGGATGTCGTCATGTTGAAATGGATCCATGAGACGGGCTGGTCTCTCGGTTTCAACGATCCGACGGTCCTGGGCTGGATCATGACGGCGGGATATTTGCTTGCCACCGCGCTCAGCCTCCGCGCCATGCGGATCGGAAAACAGAAGGGGGCGAGTTATGCCCGGTTCTGGCTGATTTTGGCCGCCCTCCTCCTGCTCCTCGGCCTCAATAAGCAGCTCGATCTACAAACTCTGTTGCAGAGAACGGGATCGCGGATCGCGCTCGAGTCCGGCTGGTATGAACAACGAAATTTGGTACGATACGGATTCGTCGCCGTCGCGGCAATGGGATTTCTCGCTGGCGGTTTTTGGCTTTTCGCCACGAAACGCCTATCTTTGCCCCTGAATCCGCTGTTGTGGTTGTCGATCGTCCTGATTTTAGTGTTCGTTTTCATCCGCGCATCGGCGCTGGATGGGGTCTTTCGCCTGATCGGCCTTAGGCTGAGCCGGGATACTCCTGCTCATCTCCTGGAATTCATCGGCGTGCTTTGCCTCAATGGGGCGCTGATCCGGAAATCCCCTCTCGACCGTACGTGATGCGGCCTCATCCTTCCGACTGATGGTTTAGCGGGATGGACGTCAGCGTCCGCGTTGAGATCCCCGCGCCGGTTCGTGGGGATTCCACCGGGCGCAAATTTCGATCTCATTGCGATGGGCGGTATCTAATCAGGGCGGCCTGCCTGCATATTGATTTGAGGGATTTAATTCTGCTTGGGGAATCTTCGCTAGATTAGATCAAATCGGGCGACGTTAGGGCCGGAGAGGGGCGTCCAAGAACCCTTTTTTCCTGCCGCAAGGGCGCCAAGCTCTATATGGAGCATGGCGATTCCGCAATCCAGCCGCTTGGGATATTTATCGCTGTCTTTTGGGCTGTTCAAGCGGACGGTAATTGAATTTTCCCGAACAACAAATCGCCAGGGCTGCCGGTTTGACGCTGATGGGGCTATGCGGGCGGCCTCGATAGCCTTTGCCTGCCAGGGTTCGGGCACCGTTCCCTCGACAATTTCTTCGAGCGGTTTCTTTTTCAGCGACCGGGCAGCGCCCTCATAAATTTTCTCTTTAACCGAAAATCCCTTTTGCGTATATCCAATTGGAGTTACGGCGTAAACTCGCTCGTGGTCGGCCAGCGCAATATGCTCTTTGACCGCCTCCGGCCGGAAAAAGCCGCTGACCCAGCATGTCCCGAGCCCTAATGCCGTCGCCTCCAAAATCACGCCCTCTCCCGTATAACCGATTCCTTCCTCGACGTTGGGGGATCCGGAAGAGCCGATGAACGCGACATAATAGGGCGCGCCGGTTATCTTCCCGTACGCTCCGACGATCCCCTTAAACACCTTTTCGGGCGAATTCCGCAAAAATTCGGCCCGCGCCCCCTCAAACGGCCTGAACTCCCGGCAGACTTTCTCAAGCCTCTCCAGTTTTTCCTCTTCCGGCAGCCTGTCGATAAAGCTCCGCCTCGAACGCCGCAGGAAAATCGCTTGATACCACGATTCGACGGGAATCTGCATACTCGGTCCTTCCAGAGCCGCAATTATACCTCAGAATTGCGAATAATGTTTGTCATCGCGAGGAGCGAAGCGACGTGGCGATCTCCTCTTATGTCTCTCGCAATAAAAGCGTAGATTCCTCGCGTCGCTCGGAATGACCCTAC
>JAPKZH010000230.1 GCA_026393905.1 Candidatus Aminicenantota bacterium | reverse complement strand
GATAAAGTATTTCCGACTTTTCCTGGAAAACTCCCAGGGTGAAAGCGAAGGCAATATGAGGAAGGCCAGGGCCGAGCTGGAGAGGCTGGAGAAAAAACTGAAGAATAACGACTCCAAGCGATAGCTATTCCCTCCGGAACGGAGGTTTTTCAGCAGGCCCTAGTTATGCCGGTCCGATCCCGATCTCCAAAAAAAATGCGGAAGAGCCCTCCGCCCTTCCGCATTTATTTTAGGTTTAGGAAGGAATCTGCTCAGACCAAGCCTTGCGCCATCATGGCGCGAGCGACCTTGAGAAAACCACCGATATTTGCGCCATTGACGTAGTTCCCAGGAGTTCCATACTCCTCGGCAGCTTCGACACAGGTTTTATGGATACTCTTCATTATCTGACGCAAACGATTATCAACCTCTTCTCTTGGCCAGCTCAGCCTCATGCTGTTTTGGCACATCTCGAGCCCTGAAGTCGCCACTCCTCCCGCATTAGCTGCTTTGCCGGGGGCAAAGAGTATTTTGGCATTGAGAAAGATCTCGACTCCCTCTGCCGTCGTGGGCATGTTCGCGCCCTCGGCGACAACATAAACACCGTTTTTGACAAGGTTTCGTGCATCTTTGGCGCTTATTTCGTTCTGGGTGGCGCTCGGGAAGGCACAGTCAGCCTTGTGATTCCAGAGAGGATTATGATCTGAGCCTGAGGCAAAGGGAGTATAGGTCACGGTCTTGAATTTATCTGCATACTCTTTGATACGTCCGCGCCTGGTGTTTTTCAGGTCTATAATAAAGGCCAGCTTATTATCATCAATCCCTGCTGGATCATAGATATATCCACTGGAATCGGACAAAGTGACTACCTTTCCACCGAGCTGGTTAATTTTTTCAACGGTATATTGGGCGACATTGCCGCTGCCTGAGACCAGGCAAATCTTGTCCTTCATGCTCTGCTTTCTTGTGACCAGCATTTCGGAGGCAAAATAGACGGCGCCGTATCCCGTGGCTTCGGGCCTGATTAGCGAACCGCCCCAGTCCAGTCCTTTTCCCGTAAGCACTCCCGTAACCTCGTTTCTCAACTTTCTGTATTGCCCGTAGAGGAAGCCGATTTCCCGGCCGCCGACTCCTATATCGCCCGCAGGAACGTCCGTGTCAGAGCCGATGTGCCGAAAAAGCTCGTTCATGAAACTCTGGCAAAGGCGCATGACTTCATTATCGCTTTTTCCTTTTGGATCGAAATCGCAACCGCCTTTGCCGCCGCCCATCGGAAGAGTTGTCAGACTATTTTTGAAGACCTGCTCAAAAGCGAGAAACTTCAGAATTCCAAGGTTCACTGTCGAGTGAAAGCGAAGTCCCCCTTTGTAGGGGCCGATAGCGCTGTTCATTTGAATCCTGTAGCCTCGATTGACCTGGGTCTCTCCTGCGTCATCCATCCAAGATACGCGAAACATGATCACTCGTTCGGGCTCGACGATTCTTTCCATGATCTTTGCCTTGCGGAACTCTGGATGGCGTTCGAGCACCAAGGACACAGAATTCACCACCTCAAGAACGGCCTGATGGAATTCAGGCTGGGCAGGATTCTTGGCTCTGACTTCAGACATGAAATCGGACGCATAATTGCTCATCGGCAGTTCTCCTTTTATTATTTTAAATAAGTTTGAACTATGAACAACTTCACTTTTCCAAGCTATACCCGGATTGTTATGAATTTATTGGGTTTCTATTTTGATTTTAATAATAAATCATCCAAAAAAATAACTCCGGAAAATTACCGGAGACACACCGTCCGAGTTGAAATCGCTTCCTTGACATTTAGAATAGCTAAGGCTATTTATTAAAAGAAAGAGATATGAAATCTCAAGGGAGTTCCTCTGTTTTTCATGCCTTCCAAAGAAAGGAAAAGCCAGATGCATCATCAATCATTTAATTCGTTTGAGATGGCCCAATCCCAATTGGATAAGATCGCCGATTTAATTGGGCTTGATGAGGCTATGAAAGATCTGTTGCGGTCGCCAATGAGAGAATATCAATTCCTTATCCCCATCTGCATGGACGATGGCCGGGCCAAAATCTTTCGTGGGTTTCGCGTCGTTCATAATGATGCCCGGGGACCCGGAAAGGGAGGCATTCGCTTTCATCCTCTCGAAACGATTGACACTATTCGCGCGCTGGCCATGTGGATGACATGGAAATGCGCACTGATCGATATTCCTTTGGGCGGTAGTCATGGGGGAGTGGTTTGCGATCCTCATAACCTGAGCCTGAGAGAGCAAAAACAAATCTGCCGAGGGTGGGTGCGGAAATTATTCAAAGATCTCGGCCCTCTGGTTGACGTTCCCGCTCCGGAAATCATGACCAACCCCCAGCACATGCTATGGATGCTGGATGAATATGAAGCGATCCGGGGAGAGAGACTTCCTGGATTTATCACTGGAAAGCCGATTGGAATGGGAGGTTCCGTCGGCAGGCAGGAGGCAGCGGGTTTTGGCTTGGTCTTCGTCCTGCGTGAAGCACTTAAAGAGTTGAATATTCTTCCGGAAGACACAACCGCCAGTGTGCAGGGATTCGGCAATGTCGGTCAACATGCAACAAAGCTTTATCAACAGATGGGCGGCAAAGTCGTCTGTGTCTCTTGCTGGGATCAAAAAGACGGGACCTCCAATTCCTATAAAAAAGAATCAGGCGTCGATTTTGACAGCCTTCTGAGTATCACGGATCGCTTTGGCGGAATAGACAAGAAAAGAGCTCTTGATCTGGGTTACGAAGTCCTTCCGGGCAGTGATTGGCTCGAGCAGGACGTGGATATTCTGATTCCCGCGGCCATCGAAAATCAGATCACAATCGATCATGCGAAAAAACTCCGTCCGAGAGTGAAAATTATTGCCGAGGGAGCCAATGGGCCGACGACTTCAGAGGCGGATCAAGTGATCTCGGAACGTAAGATTTTCCTCATTCCTGATATCCTGGCAAATGCAGGAGGCGTGACCTGCAGTTATTTCGAGCAGGTCCAGAGCAACATGA
>JAPKZH010000559.1 GCA_026393905.1 Candidatus Aminicenantota bacterium | reverse complement strand
CTTTTCGGTCGCGGACATAATTGATGAAGGTGATCTCGGTCCGGATATAATCCCATTGGAGGCTTCTCCCGTCGAGGAACACTTTCAGCGCTTTTTCCTTGAGCTCCTCCTGCGGCGTTTTGGTATTTTTGGGATCTTCGGAAAATGCAGCGGAGGCAGCCGGGCCAAGGCTAAAGAAAAGGATCAGGATGGAAAAAGAGGTTAGGATCTTACGCATGGATTCTTTCCTTCAGGTGAATCAAAATCATTCACAATTTCCACGATAGACCAGAACAGTCTTCAGGTTCAATTAATAGAATGCACGCAGATTGTAAACCGGCTATTTCTTGACCCTGACCGGATAGGGCGGCCGCTGAAGCTTCTTCGGCGGATTCTTTTTCAGGGCGTCCATGACGACCTGGATGGCCTTTTCGAGCTGGGGATCATGTCCGGCGATCACGTCGGCCGGGGTCTGCTCGACCTCGATATCCGGAGGCACGCCGACATTTTCCACGACCCAGCCGTCCTCGGCCCAGATAGCGAGGTTGGGAGCCGTCACCTGGCCTCCGTCCATCAGGACCGGAAATCCGAGCATTCCGACAAGCCCGCCCCAGGTCCTTTTTCCGATGAGCGGGCCGAGCTTGAACTTACGGAACATCCAAGGCAGCAGGTCGCCGCCGGAACCGGCCGTCTCGTCGATCAGCATGGCCTTTGGACCATCGATGGAGGCACTCGGCGATTTCAGGTCGGCGCCATAGCGCATCGCCCAGTAGCTCACGAACGGCTTCCGGAGATGATCAATGTAATAGTCAGCCAGCGATCCTCCTCCGTTGAACCTCTCATCGACGATGATGGCGTCTTTGTCGGCCTGCGGATAGAAGTATCTTTTAAAATAGATAAAACCCTGTGTCGATGTGTTCGGGACATAGACATAGGCGACCCGGCCGCCCGTGGCCTGTTCGACTTTTTTGAGGTTTCCTTCGACCCAGTCCCTGTTGCGAAGCGCGTATTCGTTCTCGATGGGCACGACCTGGACGGTGCGCGAGCCGGTTCCGTCGGGATTAGGACCGATGGTGATCACGACGATCTTTCCAGCCGTGTTCTCGAAAAAGCTGAAGAGCTCAGCCGGCGGCCGGATATCCTTGCCATCGACAGACAGCAGATATTCTCCCGTCCTGACATCCACTCCGGGCTCGGTGAGCGGAGACCGCAGCTCGGGATTCCAGTTCAGCCCGCCGTAGACCTTTTTGAATCGATAGCGGCCGTTTTCGATGGAATAATCCGTGCCCAGCAATCCGACGGGCACACTCTTGGCCTGGACCAGGCTGTCCCCTCCTCCGACACGATGGTGGCCGACGCCCAGCTCCGAGCACATCCATTGGATGATGCGGTTGAGGTCGTTGCGGCAGGCCAGGTGCGGCAGAAACACTTCATATTTTTTCTTCATGGCCGGCCAGTCGGCGCCGTGCATATTCGGCGCGTAAAAAAAGTCGCGATTGATGCGCCAAGCCTCATCAAAGATCTGCTTCCATTCGGCGCGAGGATCAATCAGGACTTCGATGGCATCGACGTTGAGCCTGCCCTGTCCGGGCTGAGGTTTGGGGGCGAGCGCTGTGATGAAATAGTTTTGGCTGGAGACATAGAAGATCTTTTTCTTATCTGCCGAGAATTCAAAGCCGGAAACGCCGCTCAGGATGACTTCATCCTTCCTCTGCTTGAAATCATAGCGGTGAAGCGAAGCTCCTCCCCCGAATCCGGGAGCGGCGGCCGAGCCGATATCGGGAGGATTTTCCAGATAAAAGATCTGGCCGGTCTCCCCGGCCGTGAGGCTTCTGTAACTT
>JAPKZH010000617.1 GCA_026393905.1 Candidatus Aminicenantota bacterium | reverse complement strand
GCTCGGCACGACGCGGCTATACTCGTTGGATACTCGCGGCTTCCCGTTTTTCATCTGTTCCAGAATCGAGGAGATGCCGAGAAGGATATCTCCGGGCTCGAACCCGGCGATCGCCCCGGGAAATCCATAGTCCCTGGCCCCGAATTCGTAGGGTTTTCGGCCGATGATGGCGCTGACATGCCCGGGGTAAAGGAAACCGGATATCTTGATTTCTCCGGATTCCAGAATCGCTTTGAGGGGCGGAGGAATCAGCCAGAGAGCTGAAAGAATCGAATAGTTCTTCAGATTCTCTTGGGCAGCTTGTTTGGCCAGGAAGGCGATCGAGGGGATGGTGGTTTCGAAACCGACGCCGAAGAAAATGACCGATTTCTCCTTTTTTTGCCTGGCCAGATCCAGGGATTCTTGGGGGGAGTAGACGATTCTTATAGAGGATTCCCTGTGCGGGATCGTGTTCTGCAACGAGTCCATCCGGGTGGGGACGCGGGTCATATCACCGAACGTAGCCAGGATGAAGTTTTCGTGGCGGGCTACGAGAGTGATAGCGGCTTCGTGGATTTCGTTGGGGGTGATGCAGACAGGACAACCGGGTCCGGAGACCATCTCGATGCCGATCTCCTCGAGCATTTTTTTCAAGCCGTATTTATGGATCGTCATCGTATGGGTGCCGCAGACCTCCATAATCCGGCAGGGAGAGGTGAGGGACTTGGCTTTTTTTTCGATGGTTTTGAGGAGGGCCGAAATAACTTTTTTGTCCCTGTAAGCGTTCACGCTTGATGTTCCAGGAATGAGCCCTTATCCGCCGGCCGGCTCGCTCTTTTCCGCGATTTCCCTGAGCAGGGCGAGCGTTTCCCGGGCTTCCTGCTCATCGAGCTTGGATATGGCGAACCCGGCATGGACGATCACCCAATCGCCGGCTTGGACGCCTTCAAGAAGCGCGAAATTGGCTTTGACCTTCGTCCCCAGGTAATCGACCTTTCCCGCCTGGAGGGCTTCATCGACTTCAATCACTTTCGCGGGTATGGCTAGGCACATGTTCGGCTCTTTAGATTAGATAGCCCCAGTGGGACCCAGCCCCGACGGTTCCCCCCATCGACAAGCCGACGGGGCCCCCCTCCGCTTTGGGGGCTTAGGGGCGATGCCAACGCCTCCTTGAAATCATACAAACGGAGATACTCGCTATCGTCGGCCTCCTTTTGACAATTCGGGGGGCAACCCCTATAATGTTTCGCATGTTCAAGAGCTTAGAAGGCTTCATCGAGCCGGGAAGCGAGGAAGAGCGCCTGGCCGATGAGCTGGATTTTTCCAGGATTCCCCGCCACGTGGCCGTGATCATGGACGGCAACGGCCGATGGGCCCACCAAAGGAACTTGCCGCGTATCGAAGGCCACCGGGCGGGTGCGAAATCCGTCCGGGAGATCGTCGAAACAAGCGCCCGGGTCGGAGTCAAATACCTGACCCTTTTTGCCTTTTCCAAGGAGAATTGGAAAAGGCCGAAGCGGGAAATCTCCATGCTCTGGGGATTGCTCGAGGATTACCTGAGGAAAGAAAGCAAAACTCTGGTCGAGAAGAATTTCCGTCTCAAGGTGATCGGCCAGAAGGAGGAATTGCCTCTGTCGCTCAGGAAGGAACTCGACCGAGTCGAGGAATTGACAAAGAACAACAGCAGCATGGTGATCTGCATGGCCCTCAACTACAGCGGCCGGACGGAAATCGTGGACGCCGTCAAAAAAATCTTGAAGGAGAAGGATATTCGTGCCGACACCCTGGATGAAGACGAATTTTCCAGGCATTTGTATACGGGAGACCTGCCGGACCCGGACTTGTTGATTCGGACCAGCGGCGAGCTGCGCGTTTCCAACTTCCTGCTGTGGCAGATCGCCTATGCCGAGATCTGGATCACGCCTGATTACTGGCCCGATTTCCGGAAAAAGCATTTCCTCCTGGCGCTTCTGGACTTCCAGAAACGCGAACGAAGGTTCGGCGACATTCGTCCCCGAAAATGAGCCTCCGCAAAAGACTCCCCACGGCCCTGATCTTATTAGCCTTTCTCTTCCTCGTCATCCAGTGGACCTCCAGGCTGGTGTTCTTTCTCTTCCTCCAGGTTTTTATCATCGTCTCGCTTCTCGAGTTTTATAACCTCGTCCGCCGCAAGAAGATGTTTCCCCAAAGAGCGGTCGGCGTTCTTTTGGCGCTCCTCATCAGCGCCTCGTTTTTTTTCGAGGCTCTGCCCTTTGAGATGGCGCTGTTCCTCGGTCTGCTTCTGGCCGGGCTCTATTACGTCATCTCTTTTAAGACGATCGAGAAAGTCGCCCTGTTTCCTTTCTCCTTTGCTGTGACCGTCTTCGGCGCCATCTACATCAGCTTTACCATGAACTATTTTTATCTTTTACGCCTGGAAAAAGGCCCTTTTTACATCTATTTTCTTTTCGCCGTCATCTTTCTCGGGGACAGCGGGGCCTATTTGTTTGGAAATCTCTTGGGCCGGCACAAAATGACGCCGATGGCCAGCCCGAACAAAACCTGGGAGGGAAGCGTGGGAGGCCTTGTCCTGGCCTGTCTCGGGGCCGTGGCCGCACAACAGGTTTTGTTGAAAGAGATCGGCATCCTGGAAGCCGCCCTGTCTGGATTATTTGTCCATGCCGTCGCCCAGTTGAGCGACCCTCTGGAATCGCTGTTCAAGAGGGCGGCCGGCGTCAAGGACTCTTCGAATTTTCTCCCGGGCCACGGGGGATTCTTGGACAGGATCGACAGCCTGATCCTGGCGGCGCCGTTTTTTTATTATTTTATCCGGTTTTTCTGGAAGTAGCGTTTTATGAAAAATGTCGCGATCCTTGGCTCCACCGGCGCCATCGGCCGTAATGCCCTGGATGTCATCATCCGGAACAAGACTGCCTTCCGGGCCGTGGCCTTGGCTGCGGGCTCGAACAGCCGGCTTCTGGAAGAACAGGTCCGGGCTTTCCGCCCGGAGATCGTTTCTCTCGAGCGAAAAGAGGATGCCCAAGCGTTTAGGGAAAAAATCAAGAGAATCTCCGTGCGTGTCACCTATGGCCCCGAGGGGGCGGAGGAAATCGGCGGATATGGAAATAGCGATATCGTCGTCTCGGCCATCACGGGGATCAGCGGCTTGAGGCCGACCTTGGCGGCCGTTCGGGCCGGCAAAAAAGTGGCCCTGGCCAATAAAGAGTCGATGGTCGTGGCCGGCTCCGTCCTCAGGAAAGAAGCCCGGATAAGCGGGGCGCAGATCATTCCGGTGGATTCCGAGCACAGCGGCGTTTTCCAATGTCTGGCCAAGGAAGACAGGCGAAACATCAAAACCGTGACGCTGACGGCCTCCGGCGGCCCCTTTTTCAAGACCCCCCTCCACAGGTTGAAAACGAAAACGCTCGAAGAAGCTCTGGCCCACCCGCGCTGGAAGATGGGAAAGAAAGTGACCGTCGATTCGGCGACGTTGATGAACAAAGGCCTGGAGCTCATCGAGGCCAAGTGGCTGTTCGACTTGGATCCGGGTCAGCTGCGTATCCTGATCCATCCCCAGAGTATCGTCCATGCCCTGGTCGAGATGCGAGACGGCTCCGTCCTTGCCCAGCTCAGCCCGACCGATATGAAAATCCCCATCCAGTACGCTTTGACCTATCCCGAACGGCGGGAGGCTATGGTTCCGTCCCTTGACCTGGGCCAGGTCCGGTCCCTTGAATTTTATCCCGTCGATGAGCGACGATATCCCTTGATCCGACTGGCTTATCAGGCCTTGGAGGAGGGAGAGAGCGTTCCCGTGGCCCTCAACGCGGCCAACGAAGCGGCCGTGGCCGCATTCCTGGCCGGGAAAATCCATTTTTCGGATATTCATAAGGTTATCCGGAGGGCGATGGACGGACACCGCAAAAATAAGATCCGCGGTCTCGAGGACATCTTTGCCGTGGACCGGCAGATGCGAGAACGGACGATCCAAACTCTTCAGAAAAGGTTGTGAAATGGGCGTAATATTCGGAACGGTGCTTGCCTTTCTCATTGTTTTCGGCATCCTGGTGTTTATTCACGAGTTCGGCCATTTTTTCATGGCCAAATTAGTCGGCATCCGGGTTGAAGTCTTCTCGTTCGGCTATGGGAAAAGGCTTCTTGGCTTCAAAAAGGGACAGACCGATTATCGGATCAGCGTGCTCCCCATGGGCGGCTACGTTAAGTTCCTCGGGGAGGGCATTTTTGAGCCGGGCCGCGCGCTGGCCCCGGACGATTTCATGGCCAAGAAAAGATGGCAGCGGTTCCTGGTCATTCTCATGGGCTCGGTGATGAATATCGTCCTGGCCATCGTCATTGTGGCCGGGACCAATATGGCCGGGGTGGCCCTTCCCGAATACCTGGACCAAAAACCGGTCATCGGCTGGATCGAGCCGGGCTCTCCGGCCGAAAAAGCCGGCCTTCGAGTCGAGGATGAAATTTTGAGCGTCGACAATAAAAAGGTCCCGACCTGGAGCGATTTGGAACTGGCCATCGGGACAAAGCCTGATAAACAACTGACCCTGGAGATCGAGAGGGACGGCCGGGTCCAATCCGTCCAGATGGTGACCGGAAAGGTGAAAGTGACAAAATACGAGATAGGCTACGCCGGGTTTGCCGCGAAGATCCTCACCCAGGTTCAAGTCGTGTCACCGGGCTGGCCGGCCGAAAAGGGGGGGATGCGGGCCGGCGATCTCATTCAAGCCATCAACGGCCAGCCGATCAACGCCAACAAATTCCTCGAGGTCATCGAGAAAAGCCCGGGCAAGGAGCTCGAATTCAGCCTCATCCGGGACGGAAAGCCGGTCACCTTGTTCATCACGCCGAGGCAGGCAGGAAAAGTCGGAAAGATCGGAGTGACCCATTCTGTAAAGTCGGTCATCAAAAAGTTCGGGTTTCTGGCGGCGATCCAAGAGAGCGTCAAGTACAATGCCAAGCTGTTTGTTATGGTCATTGAAGTCATCAAGAATTTGTTGACGGGGCAGGCCTCCGTTAAGCAGTTGTCAGGCCCGCTGGATATTGCCGGTCTTTCCTACGAGACCTTCCGGATGGGATTCATGGCCTTCATCAGCTGGATCGGCTTCATCAGCCTTCAACTCGGACTCATCAATCTATTTCCGATTCCCGTTTTTGACGGAGGACAGCTTTTCGTCCTGATCCTGGAGGGCATTTTCCGCCGTGATTTCAGCCCCAAGGCCCGCCAGATCTGGATGCAGGTCGGCTTTGTCATTTTCATCATCCTGGTCGGCTTCATCCTCCTGAATGATATCGTCAAGCGCCTGCCAAACGGCTGGAAGAGCCTGGTCCCGTTTTAAAAATGATGTCTCGCTTCCGTTTTATGTGGGTAATAAAAGGAAACGATCCGGAAACGGCCTCGCTCCCCATCCGGGTTTTTCACGCCGTTCCCGAGCCCTCCTTCTCGGCGGCTCAGAACTCGCTTCCCGGCATCGATTTTACGGACGTCGGCCGGGAAGCTCAGACAACTTCGCCGGCCGGCTTATTCCGAGCCGGCTGCCCTCGAATGAGGGCTCGGGAAGGCTAAACCCTCCATGGTCGCTTCAGCCGTCTCCGGATCGCTTCCCAGACGATTTTTACCTACAAGAAACGGAAGAGAACCACATAATTTTAAAAACGGGTTGGATAAAGAATGACCGAAGAAATCTCCAAGACTTTTTTTCCGCGGCGGAAGACTCGGCGGATTTCCGTGGGCGGCGTGGCGATCGGCGGGGGAGCGCCCATCGTCGTCCAGTCCATGACGAAAACGGACACGCGGGACAGCCGGGCGACGATCGCCGAGATTAAAAGATTGGAAAAATGCGGCTGCGAAGTCGTCCGTTTGGCCGTTCCGGATAGGGAAGCGGCAGCGGCGCTCGGCGAAATCAAAAGGAAGGCCCGGATCCCCTTGATCGCCGACATTCACTTTGATCACCGGCTGGCGCTCATCGCCGTGGCCCAGGGCGTGGACGGGCTGCGCCTGAACCCGGGCACGATCGGTTCTAAAGAAAAGGTGAAAGAAATCGTCCTGGCCGCCAAAGACAGGCGTCTCCCGATCCGGATCGGGGTGAATTCGGGATCTCTGGAAAAAAATCTCCTAAAAAAACATGGCAGCGCCACCGCCGGAGCGATGGTGGAAAGCGCCCTGCGGCATATTCGGATCCTGGAGGACTTGGATTTTCGACTCATCAAGGTCTCTCTTAAAGCATCGGACGTGCTGCGCACCCTTGAAGCCTATCGCCTTCTGGCCGGAAAAGTGGACTCTCCCTTTCATGCCGGTATCACGGAAGCCGGAACGCTTCTCTGCGGCGCGGTGAAATCGGCCGTCGGAATCGGCCTGCTCTTGAATGAAGGATTGGCCGATACGATCCGGGTCTCCTTGACGGCTCGACCCGAGGAGGAAGTCAGAGTAGCTTACCAGATCCTGGCCAGCTTGGGCCTCCGCCGGAGAGGGCCGAACGTGATTTCCTGCCCGACCTGCGGCCGCGTCGAAGTGGACCTTCGGCGCATGGCCGCCGATGTCCAGAAAAAATTGGCCGGGATCATAGAAAACGTGTCCGTAGCCGTCATGGGCTGCATGGTCAACGGGCCCGGAGAGGCCAAAGAAGCGGACATCGGCGTCGCCTGCGGAAAAGGGGTCGGCGTTCTTTTTAAAGAGGGCAGGCTCCTGCGCCGGCTTGATGAAAAAGAGATCGTTCCGACCCTGGTCCGTGAAGTCGAAAAGCTCGCCCGGCGCAAGCGGAAAGAAAAAAACGAGATGAAGACGCGATGAGTCAACCCCGATTATCAAAATCTATCCTCTCCAAGCTGGCTGAACTCAGGGAGATTCTCCGGGCCATGAGAAAAGTCCTGGTGGCCTATTCGGGCGGAGTCGACAGCACGCTCTTATTGAATGTCGCTTCGGATGTTCTGGGAAACGGGGTCTTGGCCGTCATCGCCGGCTCGGAGACATATCCGGAGGCGGAGGTCAAAGGAGCCGCGGCCCTCGCTAAAAGTCTGGGCGTCAGGCATAAGGTCATCCATACCCATGAGATCGAGAATCCCGATTTCGTAAAGAATCCTCCGCTCCGCTGCTATTACTGCAAGCATGAGCTTTTTTCCAGACTGAAAGACATCGCAAAAAAAGAGGGGATCGCTTACGTGCTGGACGGCCAGAATGTCGATGACATGGGCGATTTCCGGCCTGGGGCAAAGGCCGGAAAAAAGCTCGGCATCCGGTCGCCGCTCAAAGAGGCCGGGCTGACGAAGGATGAAATCCGTAAACTTTCTAGATATTTCGGGCTTCCGACCTGGAACAAACCGTCCCTGGCCTGCCTGGCCTCTCGTTTTCCCTATCATATCCGGATCGACAGACAGAGCTTGAAGCAGGTGGGAAAGGCCGAAGATTTCTTGAGAAAGCTGGGCTTCGGGCAGCTCCGGGTACGGCATCACGGCCGGATCGCCCGCCTGGAAATCGGGCCCAAGGAGTTTGCCAAGGCCGTCAAGCCGGAGATGCGCGAGAAGATCGTCGGATATCTGAAAAAAACAGGCTATCTCTATGTTACGCTGGACCTGGCCGGCTACAGGACGGGCAGCCTGAACGAAGCGCTCCGCTTGAAGCGCTAGTTGCGCGTTTCGCAAATATCTTGCATAAAAAAAAGACACTTCCTTGAACGCGCAACCGCTGGGGAGTTTGAGGGGGGCGGAGTGGCCCCCCTCAGGGGTTCAGCGAAGCGCCGAAGGGGGAGCTTGACTCCCCCTTGGAAGTGCCCCGGCTCTGCGAAATACTGGAACAAGAAACTTATGAGACGGGGCACTAGATCACTGGATTGGGCGGTCTCATCCAATGCTCCGGTTCCCGAGAAAAGGGAAAAAATAGTCCTGGACGGCTTTTGCCGGCTTGGGATCTGAAAAACCGTTTTTCCAGCGTCCGGAGAACAATTCGTCGCTGACGATCATCAAGGCCGCGGCCTGAAGTCCGTAGGACCGGGCCAGTCCAAAGACCGCGGAGGCCTCCATATCCACGACGTCCATTCCTCGTTGCCGCATTTTCCGGAGCCAGGCCGGCGTTTCCCGGTAGGGTGCGTCCGTCGAGACCGCGGCGCCCCGCAGGAAGGGAAGTTCTCTGTCTTTCAATCTTTTCTCAACGGCTTTTTGGAGACCGGGGGAGGCAGGAAAGACCTTTTGGCCGGGACAATAGTGGCAGGAGGTGCCTTCATTGGAATAGGCTTTGGTGATAATGATGGAAGACGCCAGCTTGTATTCTGGATTCAGCGAGCCGCAGAAGCCGAGGATCAAAATCTCTTTGGCGCCCGAAGCGACGAGCTTTTCCAACGAGAGGACGGCCAACGGGGCTCCCACAGCCTGGAACAGAACAACCGTCCGCTCAAACCCGAAGAGGACGCCCCAATCGGTTTGTTTTTCCCTGCCGGCGTGCTCTCGGAGATATTTTTTTATGAGTCCAGAGGGTACGTCCACGGGCATATAGATGACCCGGTCGACGAGGAAACCTTTAAAAGGCTTGGGCCTGACGATCGGTCTGGATTCGGTCATGGCGGAAGTTAAAAATATCAGAATCGGGGCGGCATTGCAATTTGTCGGGAAGAAAAACTAAAATGATTCTCTTCCATTTAGTATGAATAGGAAAGGAGACGATCCGAGACGGCTGAAGCGACCATGGAGGGCTTGGGAACGGCGTGAAAAATCCGGATGGGGAGCGAGGCCGTTTCGGATTGCCTCCTGTACGATCCATGAAAAATATTTTTGAGCCGAAACAGCTCGACCTTCATAAGTTGAACCTCGAGGATACCAGGTTCAGGATATCAGAATTTTTTTCTTCAGACCGGCTGGTCCTCTCCATAAAAAAAATAGGCCTCCTCCATCCACTGCTGGTGACGCTCCGAGAAGGCCGGTTCGTCCTGGTTTCCGGTTGGAAGAGACTGTCTGCCTGCCTTAAGTTGGGGATCTCCAGCGCGCCGGTGCTCATCCTGGATGAGCCCGACGACCTCAAGGCATTTTTGTTTACGCTTTACGAGAATCTGGCCGGGCGTGAATTCCCCCTCCTGGAAAAGGCAGAGATTGTATCAAGGCTTTATACCTTCGGCATGGCCGGATCCCGGATCATGAAAAATATTTTGCCGCTTCTTCAAGTCCCGCCGACGGCCTTTTACCTGGACAGCTTTCTTTCTCTATCCAAGCTGGATCCCATTGCAAAAAAAGCGATCGCCGGGAAGAACTTGCCTTTTCTGATAGCCCGGATGCTGGTCGAATTCCAGGCCGAGGATTTGGAAAGAATCATCCCGCTCCTCCTTCCGCTCGGCCAGAATAAACAAAAGGAGGTGTTGGAAGATCTCTTGGAGATTTCCAAGAGGAAAAATGTTTCTCCGCGGGATTTCCTTGAAACGCCAGGCATCCAGGCAGTCCTCCAATCTTCAAAGTGGCCGCCCGTTCAAAAATCGGAGCGCGTCCGCCTCGCTCTGCGGAGGGAACGTTTCCCCCACCTGACAGCCTGGGAAGAGAACTTTCAATTGGCCCTGCGGGAACTGCGCTGGCCGAGGGGAATTTCCCTCGAGCCGGCGCCGTACTTTGAAACGGACGACATGGAAGCTTCGTTCCGGTTCAGGGACGAAAGAGAATTTAGGGCCCATCTCCGAAAACTCCTGGAAGTCTCTTCCCGTCCGGAATTTCAAAAGATTTTTATCCGTCCTCGACGGACCTCAAAAAGCCTGGAAAAAAATTAGTGGCTTCCCTCCCTTATTATCCGGACAAGGTTTATATCGACAAAAAATCCCTGGATTTTCCTCTGACGAAGAGGATCCTGGGCCATTTAGACGGGGTGCCTCAGGAAATCGTACCCAGCCCGCGCCGAAAGCAGGCGATTCTCGAGGCTATTCGCAGTTCCAAAGATCCGATCGGGGAAGGGAAGAGGATTCTCTATTTGACGGTCCAGAAAGGACGGTTTGTCAAGCCCTGTCCATGCACTCCCCGCGTCATCGGCTGCGGCTATTTCATCATCAATCTCAACCTTCAGTGTCCGCTGGACTGTACGTATTGCATCCTTCAACACTATCTTGCCGAGCCCTGGCTGACCGTCTTCGTCAACCTGGAGGATCTCTGGCATGAGCTGGACGATTTCCTTGAAAAGCACCACCGGCGGGCCATTCGCATCGGAACCGGAGAGCTCGGCGATTCCCTGGCCCTTGATCATCTCACCGGCCTTTCGGCGGACTTGATCTCCTATTTCCGAGGGAAAGCCAATGTCTGTTTTGAGCTCAAGACCAAGACCGCAGGCATCGGGGATCTGCCGGCGGTCCAAAGGCCGGGCAACATCGTCGTTTCCTGGTCGTTGAACGCCGGAAAGATCGCCGGCGAGGAAGAAAGAGGAGCGCCCCCCGTGATCGAGCGCCTCCAGGCTGCCAGGGCCGTTGTCAAGAAGGGATACCGCGTCGGGTTTCATTTTGACCCTCTCGTCCGCTTCCCAGGTTGGGAACGGGAATATGAGGAAGTCGTCCGCAAGCTCTTTCAGGTCATTCCCGCCTCGAGCATCGTCTGGCTCAGCCTGGGCGCCTTGAGGTTTCCACCGGCCCTAAAAAAGATCATCCAAGCCCGTTTTCCCGAGACGAAGATCATCTATGACGAATTCATCCTGGGACGGGATGGAAAGCTTCGCTACTTCAGGCCTCTCAGGCTGGAGCTCCTTCGGTCTGTAGGGGAAGAGATCTGGCGGGATGGATTAGCCTGGAAACCGAGGGGAAAGCGGGCTGTGGAGAACACGCTTTTCCCCCGGCTTTGGGGTCAAGACAAAAGCTAGTCGCCTTTTTCGGTCTTTTTATCCGCGATCACGGCGATGCTTTCGATGCCCGCCCCGCGGATAAATTCGTAAACCTCGACGAGTTTCCCGTATTCCAGGTCCGAGTCCGCTCTCAAGTAGAGCTTCTTGTCCGTGGCGCTCATGAACATTTCTTCCAGCATGGACTGCAGTTTATCGGGCGTCACCTTGTCCTGGTTCAGGTACATGGTTCCGTCCTTTTTAATGTAGAGGACGACTTCCGGATTTTCGGGCATGCGGATCGTGTTCATGGCCGTGGGAAGTCTCAGGTCCACGCCCTTTTGAACCAAGGGGGTTACGATCATGAAGATGATCAGCAGAACGAGAAGGACATCGCAGAGGGGAACGACATTGGGCTCGGATTTGACGCTTTCTTCTCTCCTGATTGAGATCGACATAATGAACCTCTTTTCTCTTTATTGAAAAGGCTGCGAATTCTCTTATTTGGTCTGCTGGCGTCGGATGAAGAAGTCCAGGACCTGGGACGAGGTGTTCGACATCTCCGCGCCGTAGATTTCGATCCTGGCGTTGAGGATGTTGTAGCACCAGAGGGCGATGACCGCCACGCCGATCCCGAAGGCCGTGGTGATGAGAGCTTCGGAGATGCCGGCGGCCACAGCGCCGATTCCGCTGGATCCGGTCAGGGACATGGCCCGGAAGGCGTTGATGATGCCGGCGATTGTTCCGAACAGACCGATGAACGGGGCCGAGGTGGCGACGGTCGCCAGGATGCTCAAGCCTCTTTTCAATTCCTGTTCGAAGATCAATGTGGCCCTGGCACAGCCTCTCTGGGCGGTTTCGATCTGTTCCTCGAAGCTCAGGTTGAATTCTTTGCCTTCCAGGAATTCCTGGATCCCGGCCGCCGTGACACGGGCCAGATGGCTTCCTTTGTTTTCTTTCTTGGAAGCGAGGCTAAAGGCTTCTTTGATTTGACCGTTCTTCAGCATGTCGGCAAGTTTCGGAGCGACCAGCTTCGATTTGGCTTTGGCTTTTCTGAACGTGAGCAATCTTTCGATAAATAGGTAGAGAGAAATAATGGAAAGACCCATCAGGATGAATGCAACACCTCTCGCAACACTCCCCATGGACTGCCACATTTGGACTAAACCGAATTCCATTTAAGTACCTCCTTTTAATATTCGAAAGCCATAGATAGCTTTATGGATTTCATTTCAACTCGACCCGGTGAAAAAAGAATCTTTGAATAGTGCAGGAATATCTTCGGCTGTTTTGGCTCTGGAATCGGGTTGTTCAGCCATACATTACCTCATAGGAACGGCATACATTTCCACAGCTAAGAAGTATAGAATAAATTATTTTTTTTGACAAGTCCAAATTTCAAATTATTTTCTAAAGGCCGTTTTGGTCTTGAAAATATTCTGCCAGAAAAGCACCACCGGGCAGGAGAGAGCCACCGTGGAATAGACGCCTTCGATGGCGCCGATCAGCATGCAGAAGGCGAAATCGTTGATCACCTCGCCGCCGAAAATGTAGAGGGACAACAGGGTGATAAACACAGTCCCGGTGGTGATGATGGTCCGGCCCAGGCACTGGTTGAGGCTCACGTTCATGATGTTTTCCAGGGATTCTTTCCTCAGGATTTTCGTGTTTTCCCGGACCCGGTCGAAAATGACGATGGTGTCGTTGATGGAGAATCCGACGATGGTCAGCACGGCCGCGATGATCGGCAGGTTGATTTCCCGGTTGGTGAAGGAATAGATGCTCAGGGTGATAAGGACATCCTGGGTCAGCGTGAATATGGCCGCGACACCGTAGGCCAGCTTGAAGCGGAAGGCGATGTAGACGAGCATCCCGATGAGGGCCCAGATTGTGGCCAGCGTGGCCTTTCTGCGCAAATCCGCCCCGGCCTGAGGTCCGACCGTCTCCTTGCTGATCACGGTCAGCTTGCCGAGGAACGTCTTGTCCTTGAGGAAGGTAATGACCTCAGGCTGAATACCGGCTTCCGCAAGCTCCGCATAATCCGTGAAGATGCCCTTGGCCGGGGCGCCTCTCTGGCCGACGATTTTTTCAGCAAGCTGAGCCGCTTCGGTTGGGAAGGCCGCCGAGAGCAACGAAGTGAGTTCTCTCGTATCAATCGTGTTGAAGTCCTTCAGACCGCGCTGAATCTCGGCCTGACCGTCGTCCCCCTTGAGCGCCGCGATGACCCTGTTGGCCAGCTGCTCATGAGCTTCGACTTCTTTTTGTGGATCGATGCCCTTGATGACCTGCATCGTCCGGATCTGGAACTCATGTCCTGCTTTGCCCGTGGCTTGAATGGTGCTGTTGCCCAGGCCGACGTCTCTCATGGTTTGCCGGATGTCCGAAACTGCCGCCGGCGTCTTGAACATGACCCGGATCAAGGTCCCGCCGCCGAAATCCACGCCCAGCTTAAGGCCTTTTCCGACCGTGACATTCAGGACTCCCGCCAGCACGATCGCCCCGGTGACGGCCAGAGCGATGTACTTGTATTTCATGAATTTGATGTTGGGTGTTTTGAGGAATACGAGAGGCATGGCTATATACTCAACTTCTTGGTTTTCTTGGTGACCGTCACGTTAAAAATCCAATGAGAGACGAACACGGCGGTGAACATGTTGGCGGCAAGGCTGATGATCAGGGTGACGGCATATCCCCTGATCGGGCCGGTACCGAACTGAAAGAGAAAAATGGCCGAGATGACCGTGGTCAGGTTCGAGTCGAAAATAGCGCTGAACGCCCGGGAAAAACCCAGCGAGATGGAGTTCATGATGCTCTTGCCCAGGGCGCTTTCCTCCCGGATCCTCTCAAAAATGAGGACGTTGGCGTCCACGGCCATTCCGACGCCGAGGATGATCCCGGCAATGCCCGGCAGGGTGAGGGTGGCCCGAAAATAGGCCAGAGCGCCGATGAGGATGATCACGTTCAGGATGAGAGCGATGACGGCATTCACTCCGGAAAACTTATAATAAATGATCATGAAGGTCATCACGGACAGGACGGCAATCATGAAGGCCAGCAGGCCCGCCCGGACCGAGTCCGCGCCCAGGGAGGGGCCGATCGTCCGGTTTTCCAGGGTTTTGATGCCCGCCGGCAGGGCGCCGGATTTGAGGATGATCACCAGGTCTTCGGCTTCTTCCACGGTGAAGTGGCCTTCGATGCTGCCGTCGCCGCTGATTCGGGTGTTGATCACCGGCGCGGACTGGATCCGGTCATCGAGGATGATGGCCAAGAGTTTCCCGACATTTTCACCGGTCGCGACTTCGAACCGCTTGGCTCCGTCCGGTTTGAGGGAAAAAGCGACGGCGGGATTGTTCCATTCATCCACCGACCGGCGGACCATCCGGAGATCCTGTCCGGTGACCGTGGCCACTTTGCTGACGAGGTACCAGCCTTCGGCCCTTCGCTTGGGATCGCCCTTGAGAGCATCCATGTCATCAGGCACCTTGCCCCCGTAGTCTTTCAGGAGCGTCTCCTCGTCCGGGGCAGGGCCCGCTTTGACCAGCTTCCATTCCAGGACCGCCGCTTGCTTAATGATGTTTTGGACGCGGTCCGGATTATCGACCCCGGGCAGTTCGACGATGATCCATTCTTTGCCCTGTCTTTGAATAATCGGCTCGGCGACCCCGAAGGCGTCGACCCTGTTGCGGATAGTTTCCACGGACTGGTCGACGGCCTGGTCTTTCAGGTATTGTCTGGCCGCGTCCTTCAAAGTGACCGATGCCGATATTCCGGCAAATATGTAATCCCAATCTCTCAAGTATTGGTCGAGCACGTCCTTGATTTTTCTCTCTTGATCCGGGATCGTCCCCTGGATGGAGAATTTGCCCGGAGTGTCCTTGATCATGGAGGTGAAGGTGATGCTGTTCTTCTTAAAAAGTTCCTGCAGGCGAAGGATCTCCTGGTCCGTTTCCATGGTGATGGCATCCTCGGTGATGACTTGCATCCGAAGATGGATCCCGCCTCGGAGATCCAGGCCGAGCTTGATTTTCTCTTTGACGGGATAGGAGATCACGAGGCACCCGGCCAGGACGACGAGGGTCAGAATGATTTTCCAGCGCAGTCCTTTTTTCATGTGAACCCTTTTCCTTATATGGTGACGATCAGAAAATTATTCTGTCTTCTCCGGCGCCGGCGCGCCGGGCGCGAGAATGACGCCCACGGCACTCTTGGTCATCTCGATTTTCACGTTGGCCGCGATTTTGACTTCCAGGCGGTCCTTCTGGACCCCCATGATCGTGCCGTAGATGCCGCTCGAGCTAATGATCCGGTCTCCCGGCTTCAGATTATCCACCATCTCCAAGTGTTTTTTCTGCTTTTTGCGCTGAGGCATGATGATCAGAAGGTAGAAAATCACGAAAACGAGGATAAAGGGGACAAGCGCCGTGAGCATGCTGCCCTGCGCAGCCGGCCGGCCGGCCTGACCGCTCGCTTGCTGGGCGACTGAAAAAAATCCGCTTAAAATCATCGTATCACGTCCTTTAATGTATTCAAATACCTTTGTTTCAGTTGTTGAAACGAATTTGATTGAATAGATTGCCGTATTTTGCGAAAGATGTCAAGATAAAAATAGAGGTTGTGGATGGTGTGGAGGACGGCCGAGCTGATCTCTTCCCGCTCGTAGAGATGGCGCAAATAGGCGCGCGAAAAATTCCGGCAGGTATAGCAGGGGCAGTCTTCGTCGAGCGGCCTTTTATCCTGGACGTATTTACGGTTTTTGATGACGATGACCCCCCGGCTGGTGAAGAGGGAGCCGTTCCGGGCGTTGCGGGTGGGCAGGACGCAGTCGAACAGGTCCATGCCGCGCTCGACGGCCTCGAAAATGTCGCTGATATAGCCCATGCCCATCAGGTAGCGCGGCCGGTCTTTGGGAAGAAGGGCATCGCTTTTTTCCAGGATCTCGAAGAGCTGGGACTTGGCTTCGCCGATCCCCAGGCCGCCCAGGGCATAGCCGTCAAAATTCAGGCGGACCAGGTCTTCGGTGCTCTGTTTGCGGAGCTCCCAGCTGACGCTCCCCTGGGTGATTCCCCAGAGGAGCGACGCCGAGTCGAGCTCGCGGAGCCTGTCCCTCGAGCGCTCCGCCCAACGGCTGGTGATGGCCACGGCCTCGCGCAATTTTTCGTCGGGAGAAGGGAAGGGGACGAAGTAATCCAGGACCATCATGATATCCGAGCCCAGGGCGAGTTGGAGATCCACAATGTCTTCCGGAGAGAGCCGGATTTTCGTGCCGTCCAGATGCGAGGCGAAGGAGACGCCTTCCTCTCTGACCTTGGCCAGGGGGGAGAGGCTGTAGATCTGAAAGCCGCCGCTGTCGGTCAGGATCGGCCTGGGCCAGGAGATGAACGAGTGGAGTCCGCCCATGCTCCGGATGACATCCAGCCCGGGCCGTAGATATAAATGGTAGGAGTTGCAGAGGATGAGCTGGGCTCCGAGCCGTTCCAATTCGCTATGGGTCAAGGCCTTAACCGTGCCCTGGCTGGCGACAGGCGCAAAGGCCGGAGTTTCAATCGGCCCGTGGGGGGTCTGGATGATTCCGGCCCTGGCCGAGGAGCGGGGATCGGCGGCGACAATGGCGAAAGATTTTTTCATGCGGCGAAGCGGAAATAGATGACGTCCCCATCCTGAACGATATAGTCTTTGCCTTCAAGACGGATGGCCCCTTTTTCTTTGCCGGCTTGGAGCGAGCCCAGCTTGACCAGTTCCTGCCAGGAGATGACTTCCGCCCGGATGAAGCCTTTCTCGATATCGGTATGGATCGCGCCGGCCGCTTTGAGCGCCGAGGAATTTCTTTTGACCGGCCAAGCCCGGACTTCATCCTTGCCGATCGTGAAGAAAAAGATCACTTCCAGCAGCTCCATGGCCGTCGTAAAAAAACGTCCGGGCGTCGTCTCCTTCAGCCCGTATTCGGCGAGAAAAACCTGCTTTTCCTGCTCATCGCCGATCTCCAGGATCTCGGCTTCGATTTTTCCGCAGAAGGCGAGCGCCGCCGTGTTTTTCCGGCCGGATGCGGCCTCCGCTTCCAAGGCATGAATCCCGGACACGCCCGATTCATCCATGTTGATCATAGGAAGGCATGGTTTTTGACTGAGGAAGGCGAAGTTCTTGATCTGTTTTTCTTCGGCGTCCGTGAGGGCGAATTCTCTGAGCGGCTTACCGTCCTCCAAGTGGAGGCGCAGTCGCCCCAGCAGCTCCTGCTCTTTCTCGCCGTCGGGGCTCTTGGCTTTCTTGAGGTCCTTGTCGAGCTTCTCCAGCCTCGATTCCACCGAGACCAGGTCGGCCAGGAGAAGCTCTTCTTCCATGGTCCGCATGTCGCCCTTCGGGTTGATCGGCCTGGGATCGGGGATCTGAGGGTCATGAAAGCCGCGGACGACATGGACCAGGCCGTCGGCCTTGCGCAAGGCGTTCAGGAACGTGCTGTTCTTGACCTCGCCGTAGGAAATCCCGGCCAGGTCAAAAAAATCGATCGTCGCCGCGACCTTCTTTTTCTCCGGATGAAGGCTCCAGACCTTGTCCAGGCGCGCGTCGGGATAAGGGCAGGTCCGTTGATTGGGCTCTCTTTTCCCGTCCTCATAGGCTTTCACTTCGATGTGCGATCCGGTCAAGATATTGAACAACGTGGTTTTTCCCGTCCTGGGATAGCCGAAAAGGGTGAAATTCATGAACTAAGTAAAGCCCGAATCGGCCCTCCTGTCAAGAGAGGGCTCGGGGTTGGAGCTTTGGGAAGGGACTCGCTCCCTAACGGGATTTTTCACGCCATAAAAATCCCACCTTTTTCGGCGGCTGCGATTCTCGCATGCTTGATCAGCACTCTTAAATGATGTCCTTGTCCACACGGTGGCGCATCTTGTTGTATGGTTCTTGTTCAAACATGCTCGCCGACCTCAAAAAGGTTCCCCTCAAAAGGCGGGATTTTTAGGCTAAATCCCTCATGGTCGCTTCATCCCTTTCCAAAACTCCCAGGTTCTAATCTTAGGCTAATGTCCGGTCACAAAAAATATTGAGCTGTCTTCCATTCAGCAGCGGACGGGCTTTTGCGCGGCACACCCCTC
>JAPKZH010000412.1 GCA_026393905.1 Candidatus Aminicenantota bacterium | reverse complement strand
GCTTCTCTTCTTCAGCCAGGGCAGCAGGACACCGGTCAAGCTCTCAGGAACGATCCGCGGCAGCGAAGAGGCGTTCCCCTGCGAATCGGACCGCCGCGATCGGCGCGGCGCAGGTCCGCTCATCGTCCGCCACGTCTCGGGTCTCAGCCGAAGCCTCCTCAATCGCGCCGTCTATGACCGGAAACAGGATTGGGTCCTGTCGGTGGACGGAAATCCAAGAGTGACGGTCCTGCCCGTCGAATCGTCCTCCCAGGGAAACTCCTTTGCCTTGACCGCCGAAGGGAACGAAATCGTCCTCCGCTTTCGGCCCCGGTTTTACCAGAAGCACCGCGGCCTCGCCTATTTCGAGCCCTGGACCTACAAGCCTTGGCCGGGCTCCGTGGCCGGCTGGATCTCCTGGTTCGCCTTCTTCGACAGTGTCACCGAGAAAGACATGATGGAGACGGCCGACGTCTTCTCCGAAACGCTTCTGCCCTTCAGTTATGAATATTTCCAGATGGACGACGGCTATCAGCGCGCGACCGGCGCTCCCGAATTCTGGCTGACTCCCAACAAAAAATTTCCGCGCGGCCTTGAATTCCTGGCCGGCTACATCAAGAACAAAGGCTTGATCCCCGGCATCTGGATGGGCGTCCAGGTCTCTCAGGAGGATTTCGTCCGGAAGCACCTCGATTGGTTCATCCGAGACGTCCGGGGAAATCCGGTCCGCGGGAACTGGATAAGCTTTCCGTTAGACGCGTCGAACCCGGAAGCGCTCCAAAACGTCGTCCGGCCGCTCTTCCAGGGATTCCGCGCCCAAGGCTGGGAATATTTCAAAGTGGACGGGCTTCGCCATTTGCGCTATGAAGGGTACAACGCGAACAAGGATTATTTCGACCGGAAAAAAATCGACCGCGTCGATGCCTATCGCCGCTACGTAAAAACCGCGCGTGATATCATCGGGCGGGACCATTTCATGCTCGCTGGCGGAACGACCCGGACCACATCGAGCTCAACGAGGACGCTTTCCGCTCGACCCTGGTGACGACGCTCACGGGCTCGCTGCTCATGCTCACCGACAAACCGGCCCTGTACCGGACCGCGGCCATTGAGCCGGCCAAGCGCGCCGCGCCCGTCCTCTTCACCCTGCCCGGCCAGATCTTCGATGTCGACCCTTCACGCTCGCTGAACCTCTGGCGCGCCGACGTCGAGGTCAGCGGCTCGGGCCCGCGCCTTTTCGACGGCGGCTACACGCCGGCCTGCTTCCTGTACCTGCTGGAGATCGACCGGACCTTCGAAAATTGGCTCGTGCTCGGCCGGACGGGCGGCGATTTTGCAGAGATTCGATTCGCCGACCTCGGCCTCGACCCGGAACGCGAGTATTTCGTTTTCGAGTTCTGGTCGAAGAAGCTTCTGGGCGGTTTCTCCGGCTCGTTTGCGCCGGGCCCGCCCGACCCGAAATTCCGTTCCCAGGCCCTCTGCATCCGGGAACGCAAGCCGCATCCGCAGCTCATCGCCACAAACCGTCACGTCACATGCGGCGGTGTGGACCTTCTGGACGCGCGCTGGGATGGGATATCGCTTTCCGGCAGAAGCCGAGGCATGAAAGGCGATCCCTACATCCTCTTCATAACGGAGCCGACGGGCTTTACTTTCGATAAGCTCGATATTCAGGGCGCAAAACTCGAAAAAACCGAACGCAGCGGCGGCCTCCTCCGGCTGACGCTGATGCCCGGCGGGGACGCAGAAATCGTCTGGTCGGCGAAGTTCTCCAAGGCGGGAAGGGACGACGCCCTTCGCTGACAGCGAGCCGAAAGGGCTGGATCTTGATTGAAGGTTCGCAGAACGTCCGGCAAGGCCTCACTGCTTTTTAGGTTCGGTTTTGTTCCAGTCGGGAGGCTCGACGCTTAGCAGGTGATGGACGAAAAAGTCCCGCTGCAGCCTCAGGAAAAAGTCTCCTCCGGAACCATGTCCGCCCCCGGGAACGACGAGCAAATCGAACTTTTTGTCGGCTTTCATGAGCGCATTCACCACCTGGAAGGTCGAGGAAGGATCCACGTTCGTGTCCAATTCTCCGACGCTCATCAACAAGGCGCCCTTGAGCCGGTAAGCATTATCGACATTGGACGAAGCCGCATAGTGGGTGCCGAGCGGCCAGCCCATCCACTGTTCGTTCCACCACATCTTGTCCATCCGGTTGTCATGGCAGCCGCAATTGGAGACGGCGGCTTTGTAGAACTCCGGATGAAAAAGCACGCCTCCGGTGGAGTTTTGTCCTCCGGCCGAGCCTCCATAAATGCCGACCCGGCTGATATCGTAAAAGGGATATTTCGCGGCGACGGCCTTGTGCCACAATATTCTGTCGGGGAAGCCCGCATCGCCGAGGTTCTTCCAGGCGACATCGTGAAAGGCTTTGGACCTGTTGGCCGTGCCCATGCCGTCGATCTGGACGACGATGAAACCCAGTTCGACCAGGGACTGTTGGGCATAATAGGCGCTGAAGGATTTGGGGACGAATGATCCCTGGGGACCCGCGTAGATGCTCTCGATGACGGGGTATTTTTTCGACGGGACGAAGTTCGAGGGCCTGAAAAGGACTCCCCAGATATCGGTTTGTCCGTCTCGCCCTTTTGCTCGAAACACCTCGGGCACGCGCCAGCCTGCGGCGATGAGGTCCTTGGTATCGCCCCGCTCGAGCTCCAAGAGGAGCTTCTTGTCTTCAGTGCTCCTGAGCTCTGAAACGGGAGGGAGATCGACCCGCGACCACGTATCGACGAAGTACTTCATGTCGGAGGAATAGGTCACCATGTGGTTCCCATCGGCCTCGGCAAGGGCCGTGAGACCGGTGCCGTCGAAATTGATCCGGTAGAAGTGACTGAAATAGGGATCTTGTTTGGGATTCATGCCGCTCGCCTGGAACCAGATCTGCCGCTTTCCTTCATCGACTTTGTCCACGGCGCGGAACACCCAGTCTCCCTTGGTGATCTGATTCTTCACTTGGCCCGTCATGCCATCAACCAGATAGAGATGACGCCAGCCGTCTCGTTCGGACGCCCAGATGATCTCCTTCCCGTCGCTAAGGTCATAGCGATATCTCGTGCCGGTCTCCCTGAGATTCCCCGTCAGCGGGCGGTAGGAGAAGAACGTTTGCGGTTCTTCACTGATCAACGCCCGCGCCTTCCCGGTAGCGACGTCCACTTCGATCACCCGATAGACCTGATGTCCGCGCTGGTTGTATTCAAACGTGAACGCCCGGCCGTCCTTCCACCAAACCGGGTTCGACAGGCTGTAGGGATTTGGAAACAGACTGTTGTCGATGACGACCTGCTTCTTGGCCTCGACATCGAACAGCCCGGGTTGGGCGATATCCAGCGTATCTCCCGGCTTGGCATATTCTCGCGTCGAATGCTTCGGCTGAAGCTGGTCTGTCGGCGATGATTCGACGTAGTGGACGAGACGTTGATAGCCCGGGCGGACGCGGTAGGCCACCAAACGCTTGGAATCCGGTGACCAGGCTATGGACGCCAGCGTGTAGTAATTCCCTTCCGAGCCGTCGAAGCTCAGCGGAGACGCTTCGGTCTTGCCTTTGGGACGAATAAAGACGTTATAATTCTGGATGAGCGCTTCCCATTTTTCATCAGGGGACGCCTTTTGAGTCTGTGCCTGAGGAGCTGGAGCCTGACCCGGGAATTGAAAGCCGGTGCGAACCTGTTGGGTTTGTGGCGCGGCGGCAGAGAGAGAGGCGGCCAGCTTGGCGTGGTCGAAGGCCGATTTTTTGGTCAGCGTTTCGGCATCGACCAGCACGAATTCGTTTCCGCCCTTGACCGATTTTCTGTACCAGAACCGGCTTGTGGTTCCGATCCAGCTCGTTCTCTCCGGAACGTTGACGGCCAACCCTTGAAATTTATCCCGGAGCTTGTTAGCCCGTTCATAATCGGCCCTGGTTCCCTGGGCATAAATGATGGCCGGAAGCAGAAGGAGACATAAAATCAAAGCCGTTTTCCATAATTTACTTCTGTATTTCATAGCGTCTCTCCTTTGAAGGAATTGTTTGAAGGCAATATAACAATGCTGACGAACGTCTGTCAATCGCTTCAGCATAGTCCAGTTTTTCCGATAGATTCATGTCATCACAATTAGCCGAAGCCGCGAGGGGAGCGTGGCGGCAAGCTTGGTGATCCCAGTTATTTATGATGAGATCGCCACGCACCCGATGGGTGCTCGCGATGACAGGGTGAGCGCTCGTCGATCGGCAATTGTGGGTCTCAAGCCATCCTTGACATTGTTTGATGTCTTGATCTATGCTTCCTGACTATGGTTGGAGGGAATAATCGAGTCAAAAATGTGTCCGCGGCCTCCGCAGCCGAAAACGAAATTCTTCCCTTCCTCTGCGTTTTCCGGCGTTTTTTGCGCCTCGCATAGCTTCAAAGAAACCTCCCCGATCTCTCAAGCCGTCCTTGACATCTTTTTGAGTTTTGATTTTCGATTCCCCTCGACAATTGATGGGAAAGTCGAGTCAAAAACGCCCACTCGGTCGGCACACCCGAAAAGAAAATTTTTATTCCTCAGATAAAGGAGGCGAGGGCCATGAAATGCTCCAAATGTCTCTTTGAGAATCCCGCCGATTCCCGCTTCTGCGGAAGCTGTGGGTTCGATTTTTCCATTTCCGAAAAGATGCCGTTTTCCGCCACCAAGACTCTCCAGGTTTCTCTCAGAGAGCTGGCCCAAGGAATCCTCTACGCCGGAAGATACGAGATCATCAAAGAACTGGGTCGCGGCGGCATGGGAAAGGTCTACAAAGTCCTGGACAAAGAGATTCAGGAGGAGGTGGCCCTTAAGCTCTTGAACCCTGAAATTGCCTCCGACGAAAAGACGATCGAACGATTCCGAAATGAGCTGAAATACGCGCGAAGGATCACCCACAGGAACGTCTGCCGGATGCATGATATCAATAGGGACAAAGACACCTATTTCATTACCATGGAATATGTGCCGGGAGAGGATTTAAAAACCTTTATTAGGAGGACAGGCAGCTTGCCTGAAGACGAAGCGGTGCCCATAGCCGCGCAGGTCTGCGAGGGACTGACGGAGGCGCACCGGCTGGGTGTCGTTCATCGTGACCTGAAGCCGCAAAACATCATGATCGATAGCGACGGAAATGTCCGCATCATGGACTTTGGAATCGCTCGGTCCTTGGCCGCCAAAGGCGTAACGGAAGCCGGAATGATCATCGGGACCCCGGACTACATGTCTCCCGAACAAGTGGAGGGGATGGAAGCGGACGCGCGATCGGACATTTATGCTCTGGGAGCCACGCTCTATGAAATGGTGACGGGGCGAGTTCCCTTTGAGGGCGATACGGCCTTGATCATCGCCATGAAGCACAAGGCTGAAATCCCTCTGAGCCCCAAGGAGATTAATCCCCAGCTCTCCGAAGAACTCAGCACGGTCATCCTGAAATGCCTGGAAAAGGATAGAGAGAAGAGATACCAGACGGCCGAGGAATTGCTGGCGGAATTGAGATGCCTGGAGGAGGGTTTACCGACGGCAGCTGCCGCCATGAAACCCAAGATGCCGGCTTTTCTTAGCGAGGGCGCAGAAGAGGCTCGATTGAAGAGACCGGTCTTTGTAGCTTGCGGGCAAGAACTTGAGAAGCTGGGCAGATCA
>JAPKZH010000664.1 GCA_026393905.1 Candidatus Aminicenantota bacterium | reverse complement strand
CCGTCACGAGATCATCATCGTCGATGACGGCTCAAAGGACCGAACCTCGGAGATAGCCGCGGCCGAGGCCCGACGGTTCGACTCCTTTCTTCTCTTGAAGAACCCGGCCAATCGCGGCAAGGGATATTCCGTCAAAAGAGGAGTGCTCGAGTCAGGGGGTGAGATCGTCCTCTTCATGGACGCCGATAATTCGACGCGGATCGATCAAATCGAGGGGCTCGTCGCCGCCTTGAAGGACGGATTCGATGTGGCCATCGGTTCGCGCCGCCTGCCGGGCGCCGCCATCGACCTGGCTCAACCCATTTCGAGAAGGATCTTGGGCAATACCTATATCTGGCTTTCGAAATGGCTACTGGGCGCGACGGTCCGGGACTTCAACTGCGGCTTCAAGCTGTTCAAGAGAGAGGCCGCCAAATCCCTGTTCCCGCGTCTGACCAGCGAGGATTGGACGTTCGACAGCGAGCTTATTTTTCTTATCGCCAAGCTCGGCTTGAAACTCAAAGAAGTCCCCGTGAGATGGCATGACATCAGGACTTCAAAGGTCAAGCCTATCAAGGACGGCGTCAAATCGTTGTGGGGCTTGCTCAAAATAAGGCTGAATCGGTACGATTGACCGGAGGCGCAGATGGGACCGTCCAACAGGCTAACACAAACGCAATGAATGAAGTGACAATGTATGGGCGGCGCTTAGGCCGGCCTAATGCCCCCGTAGCGGAAGGGGGCCCCATCGGCTTTCCGATGGGGGGAACCGACGGGACTGGTTCCCCGGGGTGCGGGGGCTACGGGCGGCCTAAGCGCCGCCCCAATGTGGATGTCATTTTAATTATTGCGCTGATATTAGCATGGTCCTGAGCAATCATTCGCTTCAAAGATTCCTGGACAAGCGATCCGGGCTCGTCGTCGGACTGTTCTTTGCCGCCTTCCTCCTGATCGGTCTGGGCATTTACAAAGACTACGGCCTGTCCTGGGATGAAATGATCAATCATGACAACGGGACCATGGCTTTCAACTATGTCTTTAAAGGCGATCGCTCCCTCTTGACCTACACCGACCGCTATTACGGGGTGGCCTTTGAAATGCCGTTGATCATGATCGAGAAGATCCTCAAGCTGGAGACTCCGCGCCGGGTGTTCCTGATGAGGCACCTGGTGACGTTCCTCATGTTTTTCCTGGGCGTGGTGTTCTTCTATCGGCTGAATAAAGACCATTTCCGGAGCTGGAGGATCGGCCTCCTGGGCAGCCTGCTGCTGATCCTCAGCCCTCGCCTCTTCGCCGAATCCTTTTATAACTCAAAAGACCTCGTCTTTTTATCCCTGTTCATCATCGGCATCTATACCCTGCTCAAATTTCTGGAAAAGACATCCCTGTTCAGGGCCGCTGTCCACGCCTTCGTCTGCGCGTTATTGATCGATGTCCGCGTCCTGGGAATCCTCGTCCCCGGCCTGACCCTGATCTTCTGTGTCGCCGACATGATGACCGGGGAGCGATCACAGCGGCTGCGGCGCCGGAATGGCATCTTCAGTCTCGTTCTCTTTTTTGTCCTGACCTCGGGTCTGACGGTCCTGTTCTGGCCGATTCTATGGAAAAACCCCCTCGGCCAATTTATCCAGGCGCTCAGGACAATGGGCCGCTATCCTTGGGACTGGCCGATTCTGTACTTGGGCCGCTATCATGCCTCTTCAAATCTGCCCTGGCACTATATCCCTGTCTGGATGTTGATCACGACGCCCTTGCTCTACTTTGCTCTTTTTTTGATCGGCCTCTTCCGTTCATTTATCGAGACTGTCAAGCGGCGTTTCCGTCTTTTTCTTGAAGATAAAAAAAGAAACGACCTTCTCTTATGGTCCTGGTTCTTCATTCCCCTCCTGGCCGTCATCGTGTTTAAATCCGTCGTCTATGACTCATGGCGCCATCTGTACTTCGTCTACCCCGCTTTTCTGATGATGTCCATCAAAGGCATGTTGACCCTCTTGGCCTCCCTAAAATCCATGGGGCGGTCGGGCAAGGTCCTGGCCCCGTTATTTATTTTGATAATTTTCTTAAGCCTGACTCATACGACCGTCCTCATGATCGCCCACCATCCTTTCCAAAATGTCTATTTTAACGGCCTGGCCGGGGGCGATTTGAGAGCGAAATGGGAGCTTGATTATTGGGGATTATCGTACCGGCAGGCCTTGGAATATATCCTCGGCCATGACCGGGCGGAACGAATTCCTGTCTACGTGGCCAATTATCCCGGAGAGCTCAACCAATATATCCTCAAGCCCGAAGACCGGAAAAGGCTGGTGTATTCGTCAGAGCCGGAAGGCGCCTCGTATGTCTTAAGCAACTATCGCTGGCACAGGGAAGATTATCCGTATCCCAACGAATTCTATTCCATCGCCGTCGGCCGGGCCAAAATCATGTCCGTCTTCAAGCTCGAGTAAAACCAATATTTTCGTTGACTCTTAAGGATATCAACATTATGATAATTATGCAGACGGGAAAGGGTCGCCGACATGAAGTGTCCGAAATGCCATTTTGAGAATACCGGTACAAGCCGCTATTGCGCGGATTGCGGGACTTCGCTGACGCCGGTCCCCGGCTTCCCTCCGCCCTCTTCCCCGCCCACCGAAACCCAGACCCTGCCGCCCTTCTTTGAGCTCGAATCCGGCACGCTTTTTGCGGAGAGATTCCAGGTCATCGAAAAGCTGGGCATGGGCGGGATGGGCCGTGTCTATAAAGTCTATGACACAAAGATTAAAGAAAAGATCGCCCTGAAGCTCCTCAAGCCCGAAATCACGTTTGAGGAGAAGACCGTCGAGCGTTTCCGGAGCGAAATCCGCCTGGCCCGACGGATCGCCCATAAAAATGTCTGCCGGATGTTTGACTGGGGAGAATTTTCGCGCCTCTTCTACATCACCATGGAATACGTGCCGGGAGAGAACCTCAAGAACATCATCCGGATGAGCGGCCCGCTCCATGTGAACAAGGCCGCCCAATATGCCAAACAAATCTGCGAAGGCCTGGCCGAGGCGCATCGCTGGGACGTCGTTCACCGGGATCTCAAACCCCACAATATCATGATCGATCCGACAGGCACGGTCAGGATCATGGACTTCGGCATCGCCCGGTCCGTTCAGACAAAGGGGTGGACGGGTGAGGGGATCGCCGTCGGAACGCCGGAGTATATGTCCCCCGAGCAGGCGGAAGGCCAGGATGTCGATAAGCGCACGGATATCTATTCGCTGGGGATCATTCTTTACGAGATGATCACGGGGAAAGTCCCGTTCGAAGGTGAAACGACTCTGAGCATTCTCCGGAAACAGGAGCTCGAGCCGCCGATTCCGCCCAAGGAATGGAATCCTCAGATTCCCGAAAGCCTCAACCGCCTGATTCTCAAATGCCTAGAAAAGAAGAAGGAAAGGCGGTATCAAAACGCCGAAGAGGTTCTTCAGGATTTGAGCACAATCCCGACGGACGCGGTTCCTTCTCCCAAAGTCCAGCGCCGGACAGCGCCTAAGCTCTCTATCCCGGGAAGCCGGTCGCGGCTATGGCCCTGGCTAGGCGCCGGCCTCATTCTTCTGGTTCTCGCTGTCAGCGGATATCTGCTCCTGAAACCCGGACGCCGCGCCATCCCTAAAGCGATACCCGACGCGGGGATCAAGGGCAAAACACAGGAAGCCAAATTTGCCGTCTTTCCGTTTGACATGATCGGCCTCGATTCTAAACAATCAACCCTCAGCAAAGACATCGCCGGAGATATCCGGGGGCGAATGGCAACCGTCGATGGGTTGAAGGTCCAAGCGGCATACTCTTCCGAGTGGCTGAAAAAGTCCGATCGAGGACCCGAAGAAATCAGGAAACTCGGACTGGATTACATCCTCGAAGGAACGGTGAATATCGACAAAGCCGGGATCACCGCCAAAACCAGCCTCAGCGATGCCCATAGCGGCGCCATCATTTGGACGCGTTCCTACACGGAAAATTTAGAGATCGGCTTCTCCCGTGTCGCAGACAAAATTTCCGATGATGTCGCCAGACAGCTCAACCTGAGTTTCACGAATGGTCAGCTTCAGACCTTCCATAAAAGGGAAACGGACAATCCCGATGCCTATATCAGCATGCACAAAGGACAAGAATTAGAAAGAAAATATCGAGAGAGCGGCCGCGTTGAAGATTTCGAAGAGGCCGTCCGCCTTTATAAAAAAGCGATCGACCTTGATCCAAATTATGCCTTGGCTTATGTCAACATGGGCAATGTCTGGGAGGGCCGCTTTGTCAAAACCCAAAAATCTGAGGATCTCGATAAAATGGTCGGGTATTTCCGGAAGGCGTATGAGAAGGACAGCTCAATGGCCGAGGTCCAGGTTGGATGGGGATGGGCTTATTTCCACCAAGGTGACTTTGACAGCGCCTTCGCCTGTTTTCGGAACGCGCTGAAGATCGATCCGGACGGCGCTGAAGTGAATTATAGCGCCGGCTCGTTCCTCCGGAGCATCGGCCTGGATGCACTCGCCCTCAAACACTATGAGCGGGCCATCGGCCCCGATCCCTACAATGATTCCAACTACGAGCTTGGTGCCCTTTGCGCCTATAACCTGGGCGATTACCGGACTGCCGAACAGCTCATTAAAAAAGCCCTGGATATCACTCCGGAGAGCCCGCGAATTCATCTCCAATACGCCCGAATCCTGACCAGTATGAAAAATTTTGAGGCGGCGGCAATGGAAATCACCCGCGCTGAAACCATCCAGCCGCCGATATTGGAAATTCAGGTGTTGATCCGCCAGCGGCGGGCTTTGATCCTTGCCGCCCGGGGAGAAAAGGAGAAGGCCCTGTCGCTCGTTCAGGGCGTTACAGAACCTTATCGTTACGAAATCACAAACATCTACAGCCTCGTCGGAATGAAAGACGAAGCCATTCGGTATATTAAGAAAGGCAATGAAGAGGGTTTCCAGCTGATCAAAGATTACCTCTACCCTTATCCTTTGCTCATGAGCAATCCCTTCTTTGAAAACCTCCGGAATGATCCTCGATTCCAAGAGGTTGTCAGGAATGAAAAAAAAAGGTTCGACGAGAAAAATAGACAATATGGCGCCCTTTGATCCTAGGCACAGTCCCATAGGAAGGGGAAACGCATCGCTTTTCTCTTTCCAACGTTGATCGATTTTTATAAGGGAGTGCGGAAAGACTCCCGATCATAGCCTTTGAAGGAGGTTTTTATGAAAAAATTGGATCCCAAGAAAGTCCGGCTTATCGAAGGAAAAACTTACTCGGCTTTCAAACAACTCCAAGCCGCCCTCAAGTCCGGGAAAAAGGACCCTCTAGCCAGGTCGTTTAATGACAACTCGATCCTGGTTCTCATCAAGAGTAAAAAGATGTACCAGGGGCAGCTTCAGATTCTCGATTTTTGGCGCCACCTCCGAGCCGACGGCCTCCAGGATGTCAAATTTGACATCACGAGAAGTGTCACGCGGCCAGCCGATTTCCTTGTCGCGACAAAATCCGGCTACATTCCTTATGACATGGTGAACTTTGTCTTCGGCAGTTTCGTCTTCACATTTGCGGCCAAAAAGAAAAATCCCAGGATCCGGCCGAATCTCAGGATCGTTACCGGCAACTTTTGGGCCGTAGATCCGCATCAAGTGGCATGCCCCCTCGAAAACTTCGTTTTAGTCCTGGACCTCTGATTCTTTTTTTCGCCTCACTTTGTCCACGAGGTCATCCAGGATCGAGTAGACGACCGGCACGATGACCAGGGTCAGCAGGGTCGAGCTGATCAGCCCGCCGATGATGGTGTAGCCGATCGGCGCCCGGAAGCTGGAGCTCGTCCCGAACCCGGCGGCGACCGGGATCATGCCCAGGATCATGGCCATGGTCGTCATGAGGATGGGCCGCAGCCGGGTCGAGCCGGCTTCGATAATGGCCTCAAACCGCTTCATGCCCCTCCGCCTCAAAACATTCGTGTAGTCGACAAGAAGGATGGAGTTTTTGGTGACCAGGCCCATGAGCATGATCAGACCGATGAAGGCCACCATGTCGAACAGCTTGTTGGCCAGCAAAAGGCCGAGCACAGCGCCGATGATGGACAACGGAAGCGCCAGCATGATGACGAACGGCTGGACAAAAGACCCGAACTGGGCGGCGAGCACCATGTAGACGAAGACGATGGCCAGGAGCAGGGCCAGCAGAAGAGAGGCGAACATCTTTCTGGTCTGTTCGACCTGACCGCCGAACTCATAGCTGACACCGGAAGGAAACCGGATGCCGGCCAGGGCCGCATCGACTTTTTGGGTGATTTCGTTCAGGGCTCGACCCTTGAGGATATTGGCGCCGATCATGATCTGCCGGGTTCGGTTAGCCCTTTTGATCTGCGTGGGCCCATTGACGGTCTTGAGAGAGCCGACCTGGTCCAGGGTGATGGAGCCGCCCCGCATCGTGGGCATATAAACTCGGCCAAGCCTGTCGATATTGGAGCGGACGTCCTCAGATGCCCGGACCCGGATGTCGATGAGCTTGTCCCTCTCGCGGTACTTGGAGGTCGTGTCGCCGTCGATAAACGAGCGCATGAAAGAAGCCACCTGGAACGTGCCTACGCCAAGCCGGGAGCCCCGCTCCCGGTCGACCTGGATCTGGATCTCGGGCTTGGGGGGCCTGTTATCGCTGTTGACGTCGACCAGGCCGCTGACATTCTGAAGGGCAAGCTTGACATTTTCGCTCGCCTTTGTCAGGCTGGCCAGATCCGTTCCCTTGAGGTTAATCTGAATAGGCAGCTGCTGAAAGGAGGCGAACGCCGCCCCTCCCATGGATGACGCCTCCTGGAAGGTGATCGAAGCCCCCGGAATGACCGCCAACCGCGGACGCAGCTTGTCCTGAAACACCTGAGTCTCCTGGACGGGAATATTCAACTTCACATTGATCGTGGCGACGTCTGAGGACCCGTCGGTCGAGCCCACGACTGTCGCCACGTCCCCGACTTCGGTCTGTCGACGAAGAGCCTGTTCGATCGAACGGACAATCTTGTCTGTTTGGTCGAGCGAACTGCCGGAGGCCGTCTGGATCTGCAAGTTGAATTCCGCCCGTTCTCCATGGGGAGTCGTGCCCGTCCCGATCACGGTGAAGAGGTAGCCGCTGAAGAAGAAGATGACCGTTGTCACGGCGATCACAGTTTTCCGGTGGTTCAGGGCCCAGCGCAACAGAGGACGATAATTGTTCCCCAAGGACTCATAAATTTTGGAAACGAGGCCTTGGAAGCGCGAGGACAGCGTTTTCTTGCCATTCCTCTCGACTTTTTTGAAGAAATGGGCGGAGAGCATGGGGGCAAAAGTAAAGGCCTCAAACAGCGAGATGAGGACGGCGGCGGCCACCGTCACCCCGAACTGGCGGAAGAATTTTCCCGCGATCCCGGTGGTGAAGGCAACCGGGAGAAAGACAGCCACGATGGTCATGGTCGTAGCCGTGACGGCCAGGCCCACTTCGGACGTGCCGTCGCTCGCCGCTTTGTGAGGATCCTGGTGCAGCTTCTCCATGTGCCGGAAGATATTCTCGCGGACAACGATGGCGTCGTCAATCAGAAGCCCCACCGACAGACTCAAGGCCAGCAGCGTGATCATATTCACCGTGTATCCGAGCACGCTCATGACGGCGAAGGAGGCGATGATGCAGACAGGCAGGCCGGCAACGGTGATGAGCGTATTGCGAAGGTCGCCGAAGGAGAAGAGGACGACGAGCCCGGCCAGGAAGATGCCGATCATCAGGGTGTTGAGGACATCGTCGCGGGAATCTTTGATCATCAGGGACGAGTCTGTAGTCGTGCGAATGTCCAGGTCCGGATTAGAGGCTTGGATGGCGGCGATCTGCTTGTGGACCTGGTCCGCCACCTTGACCGTGTTCGTGCCCGACTGCTTCTGGATAACGATCGAGACGCATTCTTGATCGTTGATGCGGGAGATCGTCCGCTTTGTTTTGAAGGCGTCCTTGACGACGGCGATATCCTTCAGATAAACCGGGTTTCCGGCGACATTGGCCACAACAATGTTCTGCATCTCCTCAAGGCTCGTAAACTCGGCCTTGGTCCGGACCAGGAAATCCTGGGACTTCTCGGTGACGCGTCCAGCCGGCATGTTGAGGTTCTCACCCCGGATGGCCTGATTGACCTGGGCAATGGAGAGGCCCTGGGCATTCATTTTCCCCAGGCTTGTTTCAACCTGGATCTCCCTCTCCAGCCCGCCGATAATATCCACAGAACCCACCCCGTCAACCTGCTGGATCAAAGGTTTAATCTTGTCCTCGACATAGGACCGGACGTCCGGCAGGCTCATCCTGCCGCTTTTGCTCAGGATGGCGAATGAACCTATGGGAACCGCCGTGGGATCGAACTTGTTGATAATGGGCTCGATAATCTCCCGGGGAAGGGTGTTCCGGATCGAGGCCACTTTTTCCCGGACCTCGGTGGAGGCCAACTGGGAATCCTTCTCCAGGACGAATTGGGCCACGATGATCACGACGCCCTCGGCCGAAGTCGAGTTTATTTTATCGAGGCCGTTGATCGTGCTGAGGACGTCTTCGATCGGCTTAGCCACCTGGGATTCCATCTCTTCGGGCCCGACGCCGGGATTGGCCACGGTGACCGCGATGACCGGCAGCGAAATGTCGGGCATGAGGTCGACGCCCAGTCGAGAATAGGAGAGGGCGCCGATGACCACCAGGGCGACGATGATCATGGTGATGAAAACGGGTTGTCGGATGGAAATGTCGGCTATTCTCATGGCATCAATATTCCTTCCCGCTCATCGGGCGGCTTTGGGCTTTATCGTCTTGATCTTGTCCTTGTCGTTGAGCTGGCCGGCTCCGGTTGTCACGATATTCTCGTCTCCCTTGAGTCCGGAGAGAATTTCGACGGAGTCGCCGACAACGGCGCCCAAAGTCACGGCGCTGAGGCGGGCCAAGCCGCTGTCGGCGAGAAAGACATATTTCTGGCCGGCCCTTTCCACGACGGACGTCAGGGGGACGACCAGCGAGGACCGCCGGCTCTCGATCCATTCGACCTCGGCATACATGCCGGGCTTGAGGCGATGGCTTGCGTTGGGAATGCTGAGCTCCACGTCGATCGTCCTGTTGACGGCATTGGCGACGGGGCTGATGTTCGTCACCCGGGCTGAAAAGACTTCCCCCGGATAGGCCTCGAGCGTGTGTCGATATCGACCAGCGTCATCAGCGGCACGTTGGAATTGACGGCGGCACCCGGATTTTGCATCAGCTTGGACACGACACCTCGCGCATCAGACTTGACCTCGAACGGTTTGAACTCGTAGCCGACTTCGTCGCGGTTGACAACGGCCACGACCTGGCCGGGTTGGACACTGCTCCCCATTTTCACCAGGTTCTGGGCGATCTTGCCGTTGACTTTGGAGTAGATGGTGACTTCGGAATCCGCCTGGACGTTGGCCGAAGCGTGGACGGTCTCGGTGATCTCCTGGCGCGCCGGCCGGGTCGTTTCGACCGGCACAATCTTTTCCTCGGCCGGCTGGCTCATCGCTTTTTTCTTGGCTTGGATGTTTTGGTTGACCCGGATGCCGACAAAAACGGCCAAGACGATGAGAAGCAAGACGATGAGAATTCTTCCGATTTTCATATTTTCCTCCCGCAGGAACGGAATAGGCTGTATTTGCTCAAGGTTTGATTGTAGATGAGTTGAAGATAGTTCAGGCGGGCGCTCTCGACCATGTTCTGGGCGTCGACGAGGTCCGTGGCGCTGAGGAAGCCGTTCTGATAGCGCTCTTCGGCGATCCGCAGGGCGTCCTCGGCCTGCTTGATCTTCAGCTTTTCCACGTCTAACTTGAGTTCGATCGTTCTCAGATCGGACAAGGCCGACTGGATCTCCATGGCCACGCTCCTCTCAAGATCGGTCTTCCGCATCTCGACGACCCTTAGGCCGGACTGGGCCTGAGCCACCTGGGCGCCAACACGGAAGCCGTCGAAGACCGGATAGGATACGCCCAGCATCGCCGTCCAGTTGCCCCGGATCTTTTCCATATCGGGCATGTAGCCGTTGCGGAATTCATAGTTGAACGTGGCGGTCAGGGTCGGCTTATTGCCTGTCTTGGCCAGGTCGAGCGAGGCCCGGCCCAGGTTGAGTTGGTGCTCCACTTGTTGGAATTCAATGCGGCCGGCCAGAGCTTCCTTGATGAGCTCGTCCTTGCTGAATTGGACCGCTTCGAAAGCGAGATCCGCGGACGGATCGAAGGCCGCCTGTTCGTCTCGGCCGGCGAGGGCGTTGAAGGCGATGCGGAACTTGGCAATGCTATTCTCGAAATCGAGCTTCTGGGCCTGGAGGGCGCTGATTTGGACTTGGATGAGCGTCTTATCAAAGCTCGAGGCCAGGCCGGCCTGGTAACGCTTGTCCATGATGTCCTGCTTTACGTCAAAGGCCTTCATGTTATCGTCGAGAACCTTGATCGCTTCTTTGAAAAAGACCGTTCCATAAAAGAGCGGGACAACCTGATAGGACAGCATGTGCTTGGCCATGGCCGCTCCGTCTTGGGCCAGGTCCAAGCCGGCCCTGCTCATCTCCACAGTCTTGGCCGTCCGACCCCAGTTGAACACTTGTTCCATCACGGAGGCCCGCATATTGTAGTTATTGGGAAGGCCGAATTTGACCTTGAACGTCTGGCCGCCGAAGTCTATATTCATTTCACTGAAGAGGCTCATCCGCATGTAGCTGCCCGAGACACTGGCCTGAGGCCAATAGAGGCTCTTGCTTTCCTGGACCCTAAGCTCGGCGCCTGCAACGGATTCTTGGGCGATTTGAACCTGTTCGCTATTCTTGAGCAAAAGTTCGACCGCTTCGCGCAGGGAGAGCTTATCCTGGGCTCCGGCCGGAACAGCGCAGGCCAGGGCGACGGCGACGGCAATGATTTTATTCACAGACCATTTCATGGTTTTGCCTCCATCACTTTTTTCATAAGATCCAGAAAAAACCGGGCGGCGGCTTTGGCCTCGGCCTTGTTTCCTTCGAGCAACTTCAACCCGATCCCGATCTGCAGGGTTTTGATGAACTTGAGCAGGTCTTCAAGCCTGAAGGAAACGCCTTCACGGCTCATTTTTCGTTTCAACATTTCCCGGACATATTCGCCGTGGTATTCAAAGCTTTTCGTCGATTGTCTCAGTGTTCTTTCATCCTCAAAGCGGATAAAGCCGCACATGCAGGGCAAAAACATCTTCATAAAGCCGTGGTTTTCCTCAAAATATTCGAGGTAGAACTCCATGGCTTCCTCCAGGGCCTCCAAGAACGAGGACTCCTCGGAAATCCTCTTCTGGATCTCTTCGTGAACCCGCTTGGATTCCCGCTCCAGCAGGTGCAGAAAAATCTCATCCTTGCTTTTGAAATAATAGTAGAGGGTCCCTTTGGCCAGCTCGGCGGCTTCGGCGATGTCATCCATCCGGGCCTGGTAATAGCCGTGTTCGGAAAAGATGTTTTCAGCCGCGACCAGGATGGTCGCCAGGCGGGCTTTTTCTTCCCGCTTGCGCCGTTCCTTGACGCCCATGTCTCGCTCCTTCGATGATATTTGACTTATAAGTCATCTTTCAACTAATCGGTCATACTAGCCCAAGATTTCCTTTTTGTCAATCCCCCGGTGATAAACCGGGGTCAAACCTACTCATTACGCAGCCTCCCCTGGAGAATTGTGCGTAATGAGTAGGTTTGACCCCAAAGCATTTGACATCCCTTTCCTCGATTGGTTAAATTACCCTCTTCATGAAAAGCTACCGCGACGAGCTTCGGTACAACATCCCTTCCCATGGTGAATTTGACGGCCGGCGCCGAAAAAGAGTCCTCATGAAAATCATCGGTGAATAGTGTTCCGAACACCCTTTATCAGTAGAACCCGAAAAAAGAGAAATAAATACGATTGGATTGGAGGAGAGATGAACTGGAAACCTTTGTCAAAAGCCCTTTTAGCCGGCCTTGTCGTTTTGGCCTTCGCCGCCGTCTCGTTCGGCCAGACCCCGGCCAAATCGAAAATCCCCAAAGAAAAGAAGCTCGTTCTTGACTGGCTCGGTCAGCCGCAGGTTGTCGATAAATTCGGGAAGATTTCCGACTCGATCTGGTCCTTCGCCGAGCTCGGCCTCCAGGAATTCCGGTCCTCAACGCTTTGGGCCGACACGCTCGAAGAAGCGGGGTTCAAGGTCGAGCGCGGCTTGGCCGGTATGCCGACCTGTTTTGTCGCGACCTACGGCTCCGGAAAACCCGTGATCGGGCTTCTGGGCGAGTTCGACGCCCTTCCCATGCTCTCCCAGAAAGCCCGGGTTCCAGTGAAGGACCCAATCGTCGATGGGGCGCCCGGTCATGGCTGCGGACATAACACCATGTGCACGGCCGCCGCAGCCGCTGCCCTGGCCGTCAAAGAAGCCATCGATAAGTACGGCTTGAAAGGGACGATCAAAGTTTTCGGCTCTCCGGCCGAAGAGATCGTAGCCAGCCGTCCCCATATGATACGGGCAGGACTTTTCAACGACGTGGACGCCGTAATCGACAACCACAGCGGGAGCGGCTTCGGCACAGGATACGGCCGAAGCGGGAATGCCCTGTTTTCCGTAGTTTTTTCATTCAGAGGAAAGACCGCCCATGGCGCAAACGCCTGGGCCGGCCGGAGCGCGCTCGACGCCGTCGAGATCATGAATGTGGCCACAAATTTTCTGCGCGAACATCTGGACCCCGCCTACCGGATGCACTATGTCATCCTCCAAGGCGGAGAAGCGCCGAATGTCGTTCCGGACAAGGCCAGCGTGTGGTATTACGTCAGGAACTCGGATGAAAAGGTCGAGGCGATGTACGAGAGAGTCGTCAATTGTGCCAAGGCCGGGGCCCTAGCGTCCGGAACAGAATTGGCCTCGACCCGGTTCATCGCCGCCGTCCACCAAAGCCACAGCAACAAGGCCGCGGCCGAGCTATTTCAAAAGAACATCGAGCTTGTTGGAATGCCGACCTGGACGGAGGAGGAGCAGGCTTTTGCCAAAGCGCTGCAAAAAGAGCTCAAAGCGCCCGAGGAGGGGATGTCGACAAAGGTAGGCAATCTCCGCGAGCCCAGCCCCGTGTCCATCGGCGGCGGGTCCTCGGATGTGGGCGATGTGACGCTCGTTGCGCCGACGGCCACGATCCGCTTTCCCGGCCAGGTGCCTGGATCGATCGGCCATCACTGGTCGTCCGTCGCCTGCAATTACGGCTCGACAGCTTGGAAGGGCCTCAACGCCGGGGCAAAGGCGATCGCCGCCTCCACCATCGATCTTCTGACCAAGCCCGAAGAGCTCAAGAAGCTGTGGACCGAATTCGAGGAATACGTCAAAAAGAATCCCTACAAGCCGTTCCTGCCGGCAGATGCCAAGCCACCCTTGGACCTCAACGAGGAGCTGATGAAGAAATACCGTCCCTTGTTGGAGAAAATGATCATCGACCGGTGATGAAGGCTATCCTTTAAAGTACGGCGGGGCACTCATACAAACGTAATAAATAAAGTGACAATGTATGGGCGGCGCTTAGGCCGCCCTCAAGCCCCCGTAGCGGAGGGGGGCCCCGGACACTCTTGGAGGAGGCCCCTTTCACAGGGTCCCCCCCCAACGGGCGGCGGGATTACCCGCTCGCCCTGCCACCCCTCCAAGGAGCATCCTCCCATGAATTCATCGCCAGATGCTCCTTGGAAGGAAGGCAAGGAGCGAAGCGATCGTTGGAGGGAAACCCGGAATAAGGGTTTCCCTCCAAGAGTATCCGACGGGACTGGTTCCCCGGGGCCCGGGGGCTACGGGCGGCCTAAGCGCCGCCCGAACGGGGATGTCATTTTAATTATTGCGTTGATATTAGAGCTTATAAAGACCCCGTTTGAGGTTTTTCCGGATCCGGAACATCCCGGTCCATTCCTCCCAGCCGTCCCTGAAAATATTGACTGAAGAGACATATCGGT
>JAPKZH010000078.1 GCA_026393905.1 Candidatus Aminicenantota bacterium | reverse complement strand
GTGGCCCCTGTCATCGGCGTCCACAGCGGCATTGGGGCGGTCGCCGTCGCGCTCTTGTCTGAATAACGACAGAAAAATATTCCGAAAATCACAGGCACGGACTTAAACATGTCAATGGTTATTATTTATTCGGCCACCGCGGTCGTCCTGTATATGACGGGACTGTTTTTGATCGCCTTAGCCCGGAAGGACAATTCCATCGCCGATATCGGCTGGGGCGTCGGGTTTATCCTGGTCGCTCTCTTGAGCTTTTTCCTTGAGCCTGGGTATACGCTTCGTCATCTCCTTGTCGTCGGGCTTGTCGTCGTCTGGGGCGCCCGGCTGGCCGCCCACATCGCCTTGAGAAAGCGAAAGCGTGGCGAAGATTTCCGGTACGCAACATGGCGGGCCCAATGGGGGCGATGGTTCATCGTCCGGAGTTATCTCCAGGTGTTCCTCCTCCAGGGACTGATCCTTCTCGTCATCTCCTATTCGGTCATGGTCGTCAACCATTCGACGGAGACCGGCTGGACGGCCTGGGATGTTCTCGGCCTTGGCCTCTGGCTCGTCGGTTTCTTTTTTGAGGCGGTCGGCGATAATCAACTGGCCCGCTTCAAAAGGGATGCGCAGAACAAGGGAAAGATCATGACGACGGGCTTATGGAAAACGACAAGGCACCCTAACTACTTCGGTGAGTCGGCGATGTGGTGGGGGATCTTCTTGATCGTCCTTTCCGTCAAGAACGGCTGGACGGCCGTCGTCAGCCCGGTCGTCATCACCGTCATGCTGCTCAAGGTCTCGGGCGTGCCCATGCTCGAAAAAAAATATGCCGGCAACCGGGAATTTGAGGAGTACGCCAGAAAAACGAACGCGCTTTTTCCCTGGTTCCCCAAAAAGTGAGGGAACCATGACCCTCATCCGCGATGCTCTTCTCTGGATCTCGTCTGGGGCCCGATCGTGGGCGGGCTGAGCGGCTCCTTCACCTTCTGGATGAGTGGGCTGCTGATGAAATAAGATCTCTCTGTTAAGGCTTGAGCTGTGAGGTGCAGGCGGGGCAGCGGACGGCCTTGATGGGGATGACGGAGAAGCAGAAGGGGCATTCCTTGGTTGTCGGGACGGCGGGCGCTTCGGCCGGTTTGCGTCTGAGCTTGTTGACCTGCTTGATCAAGAGAAACATCACCAGCGCGACGATCAGAAAGTCGATAAAAACGTTCAGAAAAAGCCCGTAGTTGATCGTCGCCGCGCCGGCCGCTTTGGCCTCGGCCAGCGAGGCATAGGGCTTCCCGGACAGGTTGATGTAAAGGCTGGCAAAATCGACCTTGCCGAGCAAAAGCCCGATCGGCGGCATGATGATGTCATTCACCAGGGACGAGACGATCTTGCCAAAAGCGCCGCCCATGATGAAGCCGATGGCCAGGTCGAGCAGGCTCCCCTTCATGGCGAATTCTTTGAATTCTTTAAACATCCGACCTCCTTTCCAGATCGATGAAATCCTTATCGCTCTTTTGCCAAGACTATAAAACGTCTGCCGAGTCTCGTCAATAGGAAGCTAGCCGAGCTAAGCATCTCGATTTCGTGCTAAAAACCTGGATGGGTGGCACGGATGCTGCCCCGCAGGCACTCTCCCCTCCAAGGAGCATACCCCGATGAATTCATCGCCAAATGCTCCATGGAAAGGAGGCAGAGAGCGAAGCGATCGTTGGAGGGAAACCCAAATAAAGGGTTTCCCTCCAAGAGTGTCTGACAGGTCCCATCCAGACTTTTATGATTGTCTAGAGGCTTCCCCATTTAATCTACAATTCCCGGCGTTTTTATTATAAAATGAACGCGGCTGAACAGGAGATCGACGACGAGGAGATAACGGGATGAAAAAAACCTTTGTGGCGTTCTTCATCATGCTGCTGTGTGTCCACTCTCTTCCGGCCCAGGTGGCCAGCCTTTCCCAGATGTTTCTGCTCGGCAAGGCCCTCAAGGACCTCGACGGCGATTTGCTGGTCGATAAGATCACGCTTTGCATCGTCATCCCCGACAATGCCAACGCCGCCGAGCTGGCCGTCGCCTCCGACATTGCCGCCCGGGCCAACCTGGAAAGCCTGGTCCAGGATTTTGCCCTGGTCAGAAGGGAGTCCGATATTTCCCGCATCGAACGCCTGGAAAATCCCATTTTCATCGGGACGAACGTGAAATGGCTCAGGGAAGCCATCAAGGACGAGGACATCCTCGTGCCTCCGCTCGGGCCAAACCAGGGACTCGTCGCCGTTTTCTCCATAAAAAACCAGAACGGCGTCCTTCTCGTCGCGAGCAGTGAAGACGCCCTGCTTCAGACGGGCCGCGCCTTTTTCCTCCGCTGGCCGTACTTCTGGGAAATCTGGGGACGAGAAGAAGGGGCGACATTCCTCTCGCTCGAAAAAGACATCACCCAGTTCCTGACCGCCGAGGGCGTGAGTCTACAAAAAACCATCATTAAATCCGCCCTCTATGAATTTCCGCCTCCCAAAAAAAGCCCGGCCCCGCTCAAAAAACTCTCCTTCCACTCGGGCGAGATCAGGGACCTGACTGTGGAGATCTATTTCACGGACGAGGAGGACCAGCAAAAAACTTTCAAGGCCTTCGATGCGCTTGGCCGGCAGCACGAAAAAGGCCAGAGGACGGATTTTCTTTCCTACCCGGGCTGCGCCCAATTGACCTTCTCGCTCCGCTACGGGAAAAAGAACATGCAGGTTGTCATCCCCCGCATGGGCGCTCCAAGACGGATGCTGACACCGTCCTTCAAAGACACGCCGAGAGCAGATGGGA
>JAPKZH010000324.1 GCA_026393905.1 Candidatus Aminicenantota bacterium | reverse complement strand
CCATGGGCGGGATCGATGTCGATACCCTAGGGGCGTCCAGTCTGGCGGGCTTTTTTGCGGCCGGAGAGTGCGCCTGTGTCAGCGTCCACGGGGCCAACCGCTTGGGCGGCAACTCGCTCCTGGACACCATCGTCTTCGGCAAGATCGCCGGCGAGGCCGCCTCGGATTTCGTCAAAGGGGCGGCTCAAGAGGGGCCGGGCGAACGACCCCTCCTTGATGGAACGCAAAAATTGAAGGAAAAAATCGCCGCGCTGCGGAAAAAGGATTCGGGTATCAAGACCCACCATTTCCTCAATAGGCTGAAGCTGATCATGAGCGAGAAGGTAGGGATTTTCCGGGCCCAGAAGGATCTGGCAGAAGCCCTGGGCGGCATCCGCCAGGTCCGGGAGGATCTAAAAGACGTCTATCTCTCGAGCTCGAACCTGCGTTTTTGCCAGGAGGCTGTGAACATTCTGGAATTCGAATACATGCTCGACCTGGCCGAGGTGATCACCGTCGGCGCCCTGAACCGCGAAGAGACGCGGGGTTCCCATTACCGCTTGGATTTCCCGGAGCGCGATGACAAGAGCTGGCTCAAGCATACGCTGGTGGCTTTCATGGACGGAAAACCACAAATTAGCTATAAGGATGTCAAGCTGGGGAAACACAAGCCCCAAGCCCGGCTCTACTGAAATGAAGTACACATTCAAGATTTTCCGCTATGACCCGGTCAAGGATGGGCAGCCCTGCTTCCAGGAATATCCCTACGAAAGCCGGGAGAAGCGGACCATCCTGGAAGCCCTGATGGAAATCCGGAACGAGCAGGATGCCACGCTGTCTTTTCGCTATAGCTGCCGGGAGGCGGTCTGCGGCTCCTGCGGCATGGTCATCAACGGCCGGCTGGAGCTTGCCTGCCGGACGATGGTCGATTCTCTGGGCTCTCCACTCGTCATCCTTGAACCCCTGCCGAACATGGAAATTCAGAAGGACCTCGTTGTTGACTTGGAGCCGTTCTGGAAGGCCCTGGGCGACGTTCATCCTTATCTCGTCGGCGACGGAAAGCCACCGGAAAAAGAACACGGGATCGAAGACAAGGAGATGGCCAAGTTCGAGCGGTATACCAACTGCATTCTGTGCGCCTGTTGTTACGCCGCCTGCCCCGTCGTCACTCGGGATGCGCGCTACCTGGGCCCGATCGCCCTGGCCAAGCTTTACCGCTTTGTCCAGGACCCGCGGGACGCCAGGCCGTTTGCCGACTGGGCAAGAGTCAATACTGACACGGGCTTATGGGGCTGCGATACCGTTTTCAAATGCAACGAGGCGTGTCCCAAAGACGTCCAGCCGGCGCACGGGATCGAGGCCCTGCGGAGGAAGTTCGTCATCGAGAGGTTGAAGAAGATGCTGAGGCTGAGATAATGAAGATCAAGCATTCCATATTCACCCGCCGCGAATTCCTCAATGGGCTTTTGGGCGGGTGGTTGGGCGCCCTGGCCGCGACCCTCCTCTATCCGGTGATCAAATTCATCTTCCCCCCCTACATGGAACCGGACAAAGTGATGCTCCTATTCTCCGATTATCAAGATCTGGCGCCGGGCGCAATCAAACCC
>JAPKZH010000323.1 GCA_026393905.1 Candidatus Aminicenantota bacterium | reverse complement strand
TGTCCCTCTCTTTATTTTTCGTTCGATCGGCCCGGTCGACTTCTGGTGGTGGATGAGCTTCAATCTCGTCCTGCTCATCGGGCTGAGCCTGGCAGCGGATAAATCTTATTTGAGCTCGGTCCTCTCCGACCTAAAATCGATGCCCGCCCGGAAGGTCTTCCTGGGCATCCTCTCCGCTCTGTTGCTCTATGGAATCTTCTTTGCCGGAAACTGGCTTGCCCGGCAGATTCTTCCTTTTGTCGAGAATGAGATCGGGCATGTCTACAGCTTTAAAACGGGGGCTTCTCCGCTCCGGATCGTTCTTCTCATGGTTTTTCTGATCGGTCCCGGCGAGGAGATCTTCTGGAGAGGATTCCTGCAGCGACGCTGGCAGGCCCGATTCGGCCCAGTTCCCGGCTGGCTGCTATCAACAGCTCTCTATGCCCTTATTCATGCGGGCAGCCGCAATATCATACTCGTGCTTGCGGCCGGCGTCTGCGGACTTTTATGGGGAGCGCTTTATCTCCGCTATCGATCCGTCCTCCTGGTCGCCGCGAGCCACACCCTCTGGGCCCTTCTCGTTTTTATCGTCGCTCCTTTTGCCTAGTCGCTTTGGGTTATCCGGCCGGCTCGACATCAATCTTTGAGCTTAATTCAGCGAGGGCTCCCCGGCAAGAAGACCTCCGCGCCGATTTGATTTATGGGCCCAATCATGTTAATACAAACGCAATAAATAAAGTGACAATGTATGGGCGCCGCCTAGGCCGCCCTCAAGCCCCCGTCGCCTTTTCCGACGGGGGGGGAACCGACGGGACTGGTTCTCCGGGGGCTGCGGGCGGCCTAGGCGGCGCCCGAACGGGGATGTCATTTTAATTAATGCATTGATATTAGATAGAGGTTTCCATGAACGAGCCCTTCAGAAAAGAATATGCTGTCCACACCTATGAGGTGGATGCCTCCGGCCGCTCCCAGATGCAGTCCTTGCTTAACTATCTTCAGGATGCGGCCGGAGATCACGCGGGATCTCTGGGCCTAGGAGTGACCGATCTTCTGAGGAACGGATTAGCCTGGCTCTTGTCCCGCTATCATATCAAGGTCGTCCGCTATCCTGTCCATGGCCAGCGGATCGAGGTTTCGACCTGGCCCTCGGGGAAAAAAGGAATTTTTGCCCTGAGAGATTTCGAGGTTTCGGATGAGGAGGGCCGTCCCGTGCTGGCGGCTACGACCTCATGGGTTCTGATCGATTTGGACAGCAAGCAGCCCGTCCGGTTGAATGATTTTGTGCCGGACGAGTTGACCTATCCTAAAAGGGCCATCGAGGATGTATTTCCGACGCTGCCCGAATTGGAGAAGGTCGAGCACGAACTCACGCTCCCGGTCCTCGTCAAGGACCTGGATTTCAACCGCCACGTCAACAATGTCGTCTACATCCAATGGGCCCTGGAAGCCGCCCCGCCGGAAATCTTGGACTCTCTCCGCCCGCTGGATGTCGAAGTGTCCTATCGGGCCGAAGCATTTTACGGCGATAGAATCGTTTCAAAAATCCAGGAAGTCCCCGGATCATCGCCGCGCACGTTTCTCCATCAGATTTTCCGGTCCTCCGACGGGATCGAATTGACCCGTCTGAGGACCGTCTGGGGTTGAGCGGGGCCAACCGCGGGTAAATATTTATTGAAAATAAAACGCCAGTCCTCGAAATTTGGGGAGGCGTTGACAACATTCCTGAACCTATCTATATTATGCCCTGCCTGAACGATTAGGAGCTGCCATGAAACGCTTTTATTTATTGATAGCGCTGACGTCTGTTCTGGGCCTGTTTGTTCGAGCCCAGCGCGAGGAACCCATTGTTTCCGTGAAGGTCATTCCGTCGGCCGAGAAGTTCAAGCTCGGCCAGACCTACGAACTGTCGCTTGAGCTCAGCATCCGGGCGCCCTATCACATCAATTCCGACCAGCCGACAGAAGATTTTCTCATCCCGACGACCGTCGATTTTGCCTTGAAAAAGGGTGTCAGCTTCGGCCGAGTGATCTTTCCTCCGGCCGAGATGAGAAAGCTGGAGCTCTCGGAGAATCCCCTATCGATTTATGAAGGGAAAATTCTGATCAAGACGTCGGTTACCCTGGCCGCCGATTTCAAGGAGAAAGAGCTGTTGATCGATGGACGGATCGGCTACCAGGCCTGCGATGAGCGTTCCTGCCTGGCGCCCACAGAAATAGTTTTCAGCCGGAAAATTCCTGTCGAGGCGGCCGTTGGGGTGACCGCCGGGGCACCTCAGGACGGCGCAACAAAGGAGGTCGTCCAGGAACAAAAAACTCCCACGCAGACAAAAGAGCCGAGCCCGACGCCTCTCTCGCAGGCCGCGGCTTCGACTGCGACGCCTTCGGCGGATGTCCAAAAATCCGCTCAGCCGGCCGAACGCATCGCAGGAGATACCGCGAAAACACCCGGAAAATTCGAAGGAAAAGGGCTTTTTTTGATGTTCCTTCTCGTCTTTCTGGGCGGGCTGGCGCTCAACCTGACACCCTGCGTGTATCCGATCATCCCCATCACGATCAGTTACTTCGGCGGCCAGTCCCAGGGCAAAAAAGGGAGCGTCGTGGCCCATTCCGTGCTCTATGTCATCGGGATGGCCGTGACCTACTCCATCCTGGGCATGATCGCGGCGTTTACCGGCAGCCTGTTCGGCACGGCCTTGCAGTACCCGCCCGTGCTCATCGGCATCGCCCTGATCATGATCATCCTGGCCCTGAGCATGTTCAATGTCTATGAGCTGCGCGTGCCGGCGTTTCTCAACAAGATCGCCGGCGGATCGCGGAAAGGTTTCTTCGGGACATTCTTCATGGGTCTGACCGTGGGCATCGTGGCGGCGCCGTGCATCGGCCCCTTCGTCCTCGGGCTTCTGACCTACGTCGGCGACAAGGGCAACCTGCTGTTGGGATTTTTGCTGTTCTTTGTCCTGGCCCTCGGGCTCGGCGTCCCCTTCCTGTTCCTGGGAATATTTTCCGGAAGCATCAGCCGGCTGCCCAGGTCCGGGGCGTGGATGGTCTGGGTGCGCACGATCTTCGGTTTTATCCTCATCGCCATGGCCATCTATTTTCTCAAGCCGCTCTTTCCCAGCGCTCTTTTCTATAGTTTAGCCTTGGCCCTGACGATGTTTGTGGCCGGCATCTATATGGCCTGGATCGAGCCGACGAAGACGCCCGGCAAGGCGTTCCCCTACATCCGCAATATCGTCGGCATCATCTTTTTCGGCATCGGATTGTATGTCGCGGCGAACGGAATCCAAGGCTATCTGGATAAGGAAATCGCCGCCAAAACGAGCAGCCTGGCTGCGGAAAAAGGTAGCGCGGCTGTGACCAACTCCGTCCAATGGTATCCTTATTCCGAAGAAATAATAGCCGAGGCCGCCCGCACCGGCCGTCCCGTCCTGATCGATTTCTGGGCAGACTGGTGCATCGCCTGTAAGGAACTGGACAAGAAAACGTTTTCCGAGCCCGAGGTGATCGAAGCCTCGAAAGGCTTTGTCATGCTCAAGGTGGATTCGACGTCGGCCAAGGACCTAGAGGCCAAGGCCGTCTGCCAAAAATACCTGGTCAAGGGCTTTCCGACGCTGGTCTTCCTGGCCGCCGACGGTAAAGAGATCGAGGATCTCCGGGTCACCGGTTTCGAGCCGAAAAAGGATTTCCTCCCTAAAATGCTGAAGACACTCGAGCTCGGCAAAAAAGGGACTTGAGGAGGAGACGATGTGCATCCCCATTTACCAGGTTGACGCCTTTACCGACAAGCTTTTTGCCGGAAATCCCGCGGCCGTCTGTCCGCTGGACAAATGGCCGGACAGCGCCGTGATGCAGAATATCGCCGCCGAGAATAACCTCTCGGAAACGGCCTTCTTCGTGAAGGAGGCGGATCGCTACCATATCCGCTGGATGACGCCGACCCATGAGGTGGATCTCTGCGGACACGCGACCCTGGCCTCGGCGTTCGTCATTTTTCATTATCTGGAGAAGGATCTCGATAAGATCGTTTTTCATTCCCGAAGCGGCGAGCTGATTGTGACGAGAGAAGGCGACCTTATCTCGATGAATTTCCCGGCCAACAAGCCGGCCCCTCAAACGTCGCCCGGGACGCTGCTCGAGGTTTTTCCGATCGCCCCTCAAGAGGTCTTGTTCAACCGGACGTTTCTTCTGGTCTTTCGGTCCGAAGCCGAGGTCAGGAGGATGAAGCCCGACATCAAGAAGCTTTTGGAGGTGCCGACTTTTGGAGCGATCATTACGGCCCGCGGCGATTCCGTCGATTTTGTCTCCCGGTTTTTTATCCCGCAGGCCGGCATCGCCGAAGACCCCGTGACGGGCTATGCCCATACTCTGCTCATTCCGTACTGGGCCGAAAAGCTCCATAAGAAAAAGCTCCACGCCCTCCAAGTTTCTCAACGGGGCGGCGAGCTGTTCTGTGAGCATCTCAAAGACCGGGTAAAAATCAGCGGCAAAGCCGTTCTCTATCTAGAGGGCCGAATCGTCATCTAGCGGCTTTTCCTCGGGCGCCGGGCCACGGAAAATTTCTATTATTGAATAAATCCTCTTCGTTTGAGCAGCGGCTCGACCTTGGGCTCTCTTCCGCGAAACCGTTTGTAAAGAGTCATCGGGTCATCCGTATAGCCCTTGGCCAGGATGTTGTCTCTGAAGCTCTGGGCCGTCTTCTGGTCGAACAAACTCGTTTCTTTAAAGGCCTGAAACGCATCCGCATCCAGGACCTCGGACCAGATGTAGCTGTAATAGCCGGCCGAATACCCGCCCGAAAAGATATGTGAAAAATACGGGCTTCTATAGCGGACGACAATCTCGGGGATCAGGCCGATCTTTTTCATCGCGGCATCCTCGAACTGCAAGGCATCCTGTTCCGAAGCGTCGGCAAGCGTATGCCAATCCATATCCAGGAAGGAAGCGGCCAGGTATTCGACGGTGGCAAAGCCCTGGTTAAAGAGATCGGATTTTTTGATCTTGTCGACAAGCTCCTGAGGGATGGGCTGGCCGGTCTGATAATGCTTGGCATAAGTTTTGATGACTTCCGGGTCAGACGCCCAGTTTTCCATGATCTGGGACGGCAACTCCACGAAATCCCGAGGCACGTTCGTCCCCGTGATGGATTCGTAGGTGCATTTGGAAAGGAGGTCGTGCAGGGCATGGCCGAATTCATGGAACAAGGTCGTCGTCTCCTCGAAGGTCAGGAGAGAGGGCCTATCGCCGGCCGGCATCGAGAAATTACCGTTGTTGGAGACCAGGGCCGTAATGTTCTTTCCATCCCGGACATGCTGGTCGCGGAAGGTATTGGACCAGGCGCCGCCGCGTTTGCTGGACCTGGGGAAGTAGTCCGTATAGAGGATTCCAATATGCGTCCCGTCGGCCTCTTTGACCTCGAAGACCTTCACGTCGGGATGGTATTTGGGGATATCCGTCCGCTCGACAAATTGGATGCCGAAGAGCCTGCCGGCCACGGCGAAGGCGCCGTCGCGGACGTTCTCCAGCTTGAAGTAAGGCCTCAGGATTTCGTCGTCCAGCTCATACTTGGCCTTTTTGAGCTTCTCGGCGTAATACCACCAGTCCCAGGGCTCGAGCTTGAAGTTCTGGCCTTCCCGGCCGATCAAGTTCTGAAGCTCCTTGGCTTCCTGTTTGGACATTTTCAAGGCGGGCGTCCAGAGCTGGTTGAGAAGCTTGGTGACGCCTTCGGGATTTTTGGCCATGTTTTCCTCGAGGACGAAATCGGCATGCGTCTTATACCCCAACAGGTTGGCTCTTTTCACCCGGAGCGAGGCGATCTTGGTTAGGACGGCCTTGTTGTCATATTCGTTATTGTTGTTGCCGCGATTGATGAAGGCCTTGAAGATTTTTTCCCGGAAGTCGCGCTTGGCCGAATACTGAAGAAAGGGAATCAGGCTGGGCTTATGCAGCGTGAACACCCATTTCCCTTCGAGCCCTTTGGCCTTGGCGGCCTCGGCGGCGGCGGTAATGACGGACTGGGGCAGTCCGGCCAAATCCTCCTGTTTTTCGATCAGCAGCCTGAAGTTGTTGTCTTCTTTCAAGACGTTCTCGCCGAATTTTTGGGTGAGGACGGCCAACTCTTCATTGATCTTTCGAAATTCGGCCTTCTTGGCGTCGTCCAGGTTGGCGCCGCCCCGGACAAAGTCCTTGTAGGTTTTTTCTAGAAGCCTGTCCTGCTCGGGCATTAGGCTGAGTTTGGCTTTTTGCTCGTAGACGGTTTTGATCCGCTGGAAGAGTTTCGGGTTCAAGCCGATGTCATCCCGGTGCTTGGCGCGGAGAGGGGCGACCTCCTTTTGTATCTTCTGCAGTTCATCGTTTGTATTGGCCGCGGTCAGGTTAGAGAAGACATTGTTGACCTTTGTGAGAAGCG
>JAPKZH010000396.1 GCA_026393905.1 Candidatus Aminicenantota bacterium | reverse complement strand
AGAAGCCATCGAGTTCTACGCAGCCATTCCCGGGCTGCGGGCTGACCTTTGCTCCGGCTGCCCGGGCCACTGCGAGGCCGCCTGTCCCTATCATGTCCCGATCCAGGGCATGCTGATCGTCGCCCACAGCCAGCTCGCCATGCCGTGATTGAGACTTGATCTATAGAAAAGCTCTAAGAGCGCTGCCCAGTTAAAGCAGAATCGTCTCCCCTATCACCGTCTTAATTCCAAATATTGAGCTTATGTTTTTGAAGGCTGACCCGGCAGAAACGCTTCTAACCGCAGGCCGGTAAAGAATTCCTATGTTTGCTTAATCCGGCAATAAGCGGAATAGACCTATTTCCTCTGGGCGCGCTGGAAGACAATTTCCTTGACGGCCGACTCGAGCGGCGCGGCAGGCCCGTGCGGTGGGTGGGAAAGAGCAGGAAAGAAGAATTAAGATTCAAAACCTATTAACCCCCCTACCCCCTTGACCAATCAAGGGGGCTCTAAAAGGTCGAAGGGCGTAAGGGGCACGTCCGTGACAGGACCCATCTAACCTTTCACGGTATTTGGGATGCCATCTAAATCACTTTGAAAATTTGTCCTGTCTTCATTATGATATAGGCGGCTTAACAAGGAGGTGCGGAGATGATCGAAGGCCAGGAAACCCTGACAAAAGTCGCCCGCCTCAAGTACGGCATGGTCGGCGGGGGCAAGGGCGCTTTCATCGGCGACGTCCATCGCAAGGCCATCGCCATGGACGGCAAGGCCGAGCTCGTTGCCGGCTGCTTTTCCCAGTCTTATCAAAACACCCTGGAGACGGGAGAATTCTGGGGCTTGAACAAAGATAGGCTTTATAAGAATTACATTGATATGATTAAGGCCGAGGCCAAGCGGCCCGAAAAAATCGACTTTATTATCATCGTCACCCCGAACATCAGCCACTATCCTATCGCCAAGCTGGCCCTGGAAAACGGCATCCACGTTGTCTGCGACAAGCCCTTGGCGACGAGCAGCCGCGACGCCCAGGAGCTGGCAAAACTGGCGGCGAAAAAAGACGTGCTGTTCTGCGTCACCTACGCCTACTCCGGCTTCCCCATCATCAAGCACATGCGCGAGATGATCGCCCACGGCGAGCTCGGGACGATCCGCTTCGTCGCCGGCGAGTATCCCCAGGACTGGCTGGCGACGCTTCTTGAGAAAACCGGCCAGAAGCAGGCGGCCTGGCGGACCGATCCGAAACGGGCGGGCATATCCAACTGCGTCGGGGATATCGGCAGCCACATCGAACACATGGTCGCTTATCTGACCGGACTCGAAATCGAATCGCTCTGCGCGAGACTCGATACGTTCGGCGAAGGACGGGTGCTGGATGACAACGCCTCGATCATGCTCAATTACAAGGGCGGCGCCAAGGGCCTGTACTGGAGCTCGCAGATCGCCGTAGGTCACGACAACGGCTTCCGCGTCCGCATCTACGGCACCAAGGCTTCGCTGGAGTGGGTTGAGGAAGACCCGAATTACTGCAAGGTCGCCTTCATCGATAAGCCGACCGTGCGTCTTTCCCGCGGCCGGGACAAAATGTATCCGCGGGCCCAGGCCCTCTCCCGCATTCCCTCGGGCCACCCCGAAGGCTATTTCGAGTGCTTTGCCAACATTTACTCGACGTTCCTCACGGCCTTGAACAAAAAGATGGCCGGAGAGCCTCTGACTAAGGACGACCTCGATTTTCCAACTGTCCAGGAAGGCATCCGGGGCGTGAAATTTATAGAAAAATGCGTGGAGAGCTCAAAAAAAGGAGCGCTCTGGGTCAACTTTGATTAGAAAATGGGGAGGAGAATCAGATGAGCAAGCCAGTAACGCTATTCACCGGCCAATGGGCGGATCTGAGCTTTGAAGAGATCTCGAAGAAAGCCAAGGCCTGGGGCTACGACGGTCTAGAAATCGCCTGTTGGGGCGACCACATGGAAGTGGTCAAGGCGGCCAAAGACCCGTCCTACGTCCAGAAAAAGAAACAGATCCTGAAAAAATACAAGCTCCAGTGCTGGGCCCTCGGGGCGCATCTCGCCGGCCAATGCGTCGGCGACACCTACGACGAGCGGCTGGATGCCTTCGCCCCCGACAAAGTCAAGGGCAAGCCGGCCAAGCTCCGCGAATGGGCCATCGAGGAGATGAAATTGACCGCCCGCGCCGCCAAAAATATGGGCTGCACCGTCGTCAACGGCTTCATGGGCTCGCCCATCTGGAAATTCTTGTATTCCTTCCCGCCCACGACCGAAGACATGATCGAAGCGGGCTTTCAAAAAATTTATAAGCTCTGGACGCCGATCCTGGACGCGTTCGACGCATCAGGAGTCAAATTCGCCCTCGAAGTCCATCCCACGGAAATCGCTTTCGATCTTTACACGGCAAAGCGGCTGCTTCAAAAGTTTAATCACAGGCCGGCCCTCGGCTTCAATTTCGACCCCAGCCACCTGGTCTGGCAGGGCTTGGAACCGCATCTCTTCATCCGCGAATTCGCGGACCGCATCTACCATGTCCACATGAAAGACGCGGCCGTCACCCTCGACGGCAGGGCGGGAATCCTGGGCTCGCACCTGCCCTTCGGGGATTTGCGGAGAGGCTGGAATTTCCGGTCGCTGGGACACGGCGACGTCAACTTCGAAGAGATCATCCGGGAGCTCAACAGCATCAACTACCAGGGCCCGCTCTCGGTGGAATGGGAAGACAACGGTATGGACCGCGAATTCGGCGCCCAGGAGTCGCTCGAGTTTGTCCGGTCGATCAATTTCTCCCCGGCGGCCGTCGCTTTTGATAAGGATATGAAAGGAAAATGAGGCAGATGACGTCATGGCGAGCGCAGCGTATCGATTTGCGACCTCGTCATTGCGAGGCACGAAGTGCCGTGGCAATCCGGGAAGCTTTTCATTGCGAGCCTCTTGGCGTGGCAATCTCATGCCTGTAGCGAATAAAGCGGAGATTCCTCGCTTCGCGCGGAATGACAATTAATAAGAAGGCTAACATGGATGAAAAAACCGACACCCCGAAAAGAATAAAGCTAACGCGCCGGAATTTTCTAAAATCTTCCGCTACGGCCGGGCTGGGCGCGGCGCTTGCCGGAGGAGCCCTTCCGGGCGCCTCTCAGACCCAAAGCCAGGACCCGCCGCCGCAGGCGCCTGCCAAGCCTCCGGCTAAAGCTTCGCCGGATGACCTGCGCGTGATCCTCATCGGCGCCGGCGAACAGGGCCGCGTGCTCATCGAATCCTGCCTGCGCATCCCGGGAATCCGGATCGCCGCCGTTTGCGATATCTGGTCATACAGCCGGCAGTACGCCGGCGGCTATCTAAGAAAATACGGACAAAATCCGAATGTTTACGAAGACTACCGCGAAATGCTGGCCAAGGAGAAAAACCTGGCCGCGGCCATCGTCGCCTCGCCGGACTGGATGCACGCCGAGCAGGCCAACGCCTGTATGGAGAACGGCCTCCATGTCTACTGCGAAAAAGAAATGTCCAACACACTGGAGAAGGCGCGGACGATGGTCGAGACCTCCCGCCGGACGGGCAGGCTTCTCCAGATCGGCCATCAGCGGCGGAGCAACCCTCGTTACATCCATGCCATCGACCGCCTACTCAAGGAAAAGCAGGTCCTCGGCCGGGTCAACCTGGCTTATGCCCAGTGGAACAGGTCCAAGGCCGACATGCTGGGCTGGCCCAAAACCTACTTCATGGACCAGGCCAAATTGCAGCAATACGGCTACGACTCCATGGCCGAGCTCAGGAACTGGCGCTGGTATAAAAAATTCGGCGGCGGCCCGATCGTGGACCTGGGATCGCACCAGATCGACCTTTTTAGCTGGGTCTTCGGCGTCAACCCCGCCACGGTCGTCGCCAGCGGCGGCGTGGATTACTACAAGGGCCGGGAATGGTACGACAACGTCATGGTCATCTATGAATTCGAGACTCCGGCAGGGATGGCCCGCGCCCTCTACCAAGTCCAAACCACGACAAAACACGGCGGTTTTTACGAGACGTTCATGGGGGATAACGGATCGCTGGTCATTTCCGAAGTGCCCCAGCGGGGAAACTGGGCGATGCGTGAAGCCCACGCTCCCGAATGGGATTCCTTGGTGAAAGACGGTCTGCTGCTTTCGGAGGCTCCCATCATTCAAAAGTTGGACACGCGCAATATCTTCCTGGACGTCAGGGTCACGGCCGAGGCCGGCCGCTGGCCGCTGCCGATAGACCTGGCCAAACCCGCCCACCAGCCCCATCTGGAGAACTTCTTCAGCGCCGTCCGCCACGGGACTGCTCTGAGCTGCCCGGCCGACCTGGCCTATGAGAGCGCGGTGGCGGTGTTGAAAGTGAACGAAGCCGTGAGAACACGTTCGCTGATCAAATTCCGGCCGGAACAGTTCAAGGCATGAACGAGATGCAGCCGCTCAAAATAAAAGTCGGAGCCATTCAACACGGGCTTTTCCCCCTCGCCCGACATAAGAAAAACGGGGACATGTTCCGATTTTCCGAAATCGGTACGTGTCCCTTATTTTTAAGATTGCGTCGTTGCGAGGCACGAAGTGCCGTGGCAATCCCATGCTCCGGGCGGAGACAGACGGAATTCCTCGCTTGGCTCGGAGCGACCCTTCGGATCAAATTGCCACGTCGCAAAGCGCCCGGCAATGACAGGGTGGCGATCGCATTTTCATTTTTAATACTGACCTTCATTTTCTCGGTCACAGAGGCCTGGGCTTCTTCCCCCCAAAAAAAATTGGCGTGGGACGGAAGTCGCATCACGCCCGTCCATCAAATCCCGATCAAGGACGAGCTCAACCAGGTCATCGTCCCCGCCGAATCCTATCCCCTGCCCTACTCATCGCGCTATACTTGCGAGCCATGCCATGATTACAAAATTATTCAGCAGGGGCTGCATTTCAACGAGGCGACAGCGACGAAGCCCGGCCGGGCCGGCGAGCCTTGGATCTGGGCGGATGAGAAAACCGGAACGCTGCTGCCTCTTTCTTACAGGAATTGGAAAGGCATCTGGAATCCAAAAGACCTAGGCCTCACTTCCTGGGATTTCACCCTGCTATTCGCCAGGCACATGACCGGAGGCGGGATCGCCGAGCCCGACGACAAGGACATGACCCCAGCCTCCCGCTGGAACGTCTCGGGAAAGCTCGAGATCAACTGTATGGGCTGCCACAATACCTCACAAGTCCAGAGCCACAGCGAATGGGCCAAGCAGGTTCTTCGGGAGAATTTCCGCTGGGCGGCGACGGCCGCTTCGGGGATGGGCGAGGTCGGAGGGATGTCCTCCCGCCTGAAAGGAACATGGGATGTCTTTGACGGCCCCAACCCCGATGACTCGGAGTGGGCCGCGGCGCCTTCGGTCCGCTATAAAAAGAATTTGTTCGACAGCAAGCACAGGGCTTTGTTCGATATCGCCTACAAGCCGGAAGACAGCCGCTGCCTCGCCTGCCATTCGGCGGCGCCCGCCGAGATGAAAAAGTTCAATTTCGACGAGGATGTCCATTCCGCGGCCGGGCTCAAGTGCGTTGCCTGTCATCGGAATGACCTCGGCCATGCCATGGTCCGCGGCTATGAAGGCGAGGCGGAAGACAACCCGGCGCTTCCGGCGGAAGGTTTCACCTGCGCCGGCTGTCATCTCGGTGGAAAGTCCTCCATCCGCCAGACGATTTTGCCCGGTCGCCTCGGGGCCCCTTACCCGCTCCACAAAGGCTATCCCGAAGTCCATTTTGAAAGGCTGGCCTGCACGGTCTGCCATTCCGGCCCGATGCCTGCCAAAGAGACGGTCCGCGTCCGGACCTCGCGGGCCAACCGGCTCGGGATCTACGGCGTCGCTCAATGGGCCACCGGTCTTCCCGCGATCCTCGAACCTGTCTATATCAGGGATAAGAATAAAAAACTCACCCCTCACCGGTTGATGTGGCCGGCTTACTGGGCCGAATTGAAAGGAGAAAAAATATCGCCTCTCAAGCCCGAAGAGATCATAGCCGCCGCCGGAGATATTTTGAGCCCTGAAAAATGCGTCACCAGGATATTGACTGCCCTGTTCAACCTGCCGGAGCTCGACGGTACGCCGCTGCTGATCATGGATGGAAAGGCCTACGAATTGAACGTCGACGGCGGGTTGGACGCCTCGCCCTATCTCGGAGTCTCTAAAAAGCCGGAGCTCTTCTGGGCCGTCAGAAAAAGCGGCAAGATCAGTCTGCTTGTTCCAGGCTTCAATCCCGACGTTCCGGAAGCGGCCGCCGAAGCCGAATCGCAGATCCAGAAGATCCTTGACGCCTTGAAGAATACGGAAGCCGCTCCCGGGCAGCCGGTCTGTGTCTATAAAAATGTTCTCTATCGGATCGTCGAGACCTATATCGATAAATCGGAATTCAAGGGCGCTTCCCAGTCCCAACCCCAGCTCTTCTGGCTAAAAGACGATCAAGTGCAGCCTTTCGTTTCCGATTTCGCGAGAGGAACGATCGGGCCGCTGACCGGGACGGAACAGACTCTGACCGAAGGACAAGTAGAACTCGTCCTCAAAGCCCTTCGGGAAAAACGTCCCTCAAATCAAGCCAAGGACTCAAGCGAGTATGTCTATATCTCGGGCGGAAAGCTCTTCCGGCTCGACAAGAACGATAAGCTTAAAGCCAAAAATGATGAGGCCGCCGATCCCGTGGCCTGGCCCCTGGCCCATCAGGTCCGGCCGGCCCGCCAGTCCCTAGGGGTCAACGGCTGCACGGACTGTCATAGGGCAGGCTCATCGTTCTTCTTTGGAAAAGTCACGGGCACCGGGCCGCTCGAAACAAAAAATGTTTTGGTCCGGTCCGCCTCGTCCTTCATGGGCCTGACAAAGCCCTATTATTTTCTCTTCGGCCTGTCCTTCACCGTCCGG
>JAPKZH010000185.1 GCA_026393905.1 Candidatus Aminicenantota bacterium | reverse complement strand
CCAGTCAACAGGTCGTGGTTTCAATGCGCCGCGGCTGCAGCCCGGCAAGAAGCATTTCCTGATTCATCACGAGGGCCGGGCCGAAGAAGTGGTCGTCGACCTCAGGGACGTGCCGGTCGGCTGGACCCTCATCGGAAGTTTCCGGCTGGCGGCCGGCGAGAATCTGGTCGAATTGACAGATAAAAACGAGGAGCGTTTTGTCTTGGCGGACGCTATCAAGTGGGTCCAACAAAAATAGCGCTCTTCGAAGGATCGTCGAATTTCATATCAGGAGCGAAAGCTATGACACGAAGAGCGAAAAGCTTCTCCAGCACCCGGGATCATAGGACTGTGCGGCTCGGCCTTTTGGCGGGAGGTTTGATCTTTCTTCTTCTTCTGCCGCTCGCGGCGCAGGAGATTTTGACTCTGGACAAGGCCCTGGAATTCGCCTTTCGCAACAGTCCCTCCATCAAGGAGGCCGCTTACCGGCTGCAGACCAGCGGAGAAAACCTCAAGGCCCAACAGGCCGGGTTGAAATCCCAATTCAGCCTCACCCTCAATCCCCTCAATCTCTCGGACACAAAGACCTTCAGCGAGCTGACTTCGAGCTACAATACCCAGAACGTCACCAGGACCGCCGCCAGCTTTTCCATTCGTCAGCCCATCAAATGGACGGACGGCACCCTGACGGTCACCGACAGCTTCAACTGGCAGGAGTCTTCGAGTTCGTTTGTCGGCGGCAACAAGGCAGGCGCGTATAACAACTCCCTATTTTTGAAATTCAGCCAACCCCTGTTCACTTATAACCGGACCCGGATGCAGATCGAGGAGCTCGAGCTATCCCTGGAAAACTCCCGGCTAAATTACGCCCTCCAAAAGCTTTCCATCGAACGTCAGGTCACCCAGCAGTTCCTCAACCTTTATTACAGCCGGGAAGGCGTTAAAATCGCCCAGGACGAATCCAAGAACGCCGACGAACAGTTGAAAATCATCGAGAGCAAGGTTCAGGCCGGGATCGCCGCTCAGGGAGAGCTTTATCAGGCCGACCTGACCCGATTAAGCAGCCAGGCCGCTCTCGAAAACAAGCAGATCCAGTACGAGAACGCCTTGGACAGCTTCAAGATCCTGATCGGAATGTATCTGGACCAGGAGATCGAGATCGTGACCGACATCCGCAAGCAACTTGTCGACGTCGATCTCCAAAAGGCTCTCGCCCACGGCCTGGCCAGCCGGATGGAGCTCCGCCAGAGGGATATCTCCATCCAGACTGCCCTGAACGACCTCATCCAGGCCGGAGCGCAGAACGAATTCAAGGCCCAGGTGGACCTCACCCTGGGTTTGACCGGCGTCAACAAAGCCTTCCAAAACATTTACGACTCCGCGAACGTCGATCAGGTGGTCGCCATCACCCTGAACATTCCGGTTTTCGACTGGGGCCAGAAGAAACACGTCCTGGCGGCCACCCAGGCCCAGGTGGACACCCAGAAACTTTCCCTTGAGGAACAGAGAAAACAGATCCAGCTTGATATCCGGCAGGCCTACCGCAGTTTGCTGAACCAAAAGCGGCAGATCGAGATCGCCGAAAAGAACACCAAGAACGCCCAATTGACCTACGATATCAACCTCGAGCGATACAAGAGCGGCGATCTTTCGTCCAAGGATATGCAATTCTACCAGCAACAGCTCTCCACCCAAAAACTCAACGAGGTTTCCGCCCTGATCAACTATAAGCTGGCCCTTCTGGACATCAAGATCCGTTCCCTCTGGGATTTCGATAAAAATGTTTCCATCGTCGAAAAAATGTAGGAGGATGGCCGTGAAGAAAACAACGATCGCCTTTCTCAGCCTGGCAGC
>JAPKZH010000072.1 GCA_026393905.1 Candidatus Aminicenantota bacterium | reverse complement strand
CATGAAGGGGGCTGGCAGGCAAAAAACAAAGACGGGGACGTCATCGGCGCAATGCCGAAGGATGCTTATTATCTTAGCCAAACGAATTTCCCTCTCAAAGACTGGGACGGCTCGGATTTATCCGTCCTCGACCGGCTCCCCGATCTGATGGGCAAAGTGACGTGGTCGGCGCTGCCGACGGCGCCTTATCACAAGCCTTTGTCGTCCGCGCACCTTGCCGACATACGAAACCGAGCCAAGCACCTGTACGAAACGACCGACTATGCGATTATGGTCGCGTTCGGCGGAAATCTATTGGAATGGGGTCAGTATCTTTGCCGCTTCGATCAGTTCTTGATGGATATCATCGAGAATCCGAGAAAAGTCGCCGCTCTTCTCGATAAGCTGGTCGAGATGCATCTCGAAAATCTCGAAAAGCTTTTGCCCGCCGTCGACGGCTATGTTCAAATCATCCAGATGGGCGATGACCTGGGAACCCAGCTGGCTCTTGAAATCTCCCCTAAAATTTACAGAGAGGTTTTCAAGCCGCGCCAGCGCCTGATCTTCGAGGCCGTGAAAAAACGCTCCAACCTCCATCTCTTCCTCCATTCCTGCGGCTCGATCGTCGATATCCTGCCCGACCTCATCGAGATCGGCGTCGAGATCATCAATCCCGTCCAGACCAGCGCCCGCGGCATGGACCCGCGGAGGCTGAAGAAGGAATTCGGCAAAGACCTCACGTTCTGGGGAGGCGGCTGCGACACGCAGCGCGTCCTGCCGCTCGCATCGCCCGAAGAGATCGTCGAGCACGTCAAGGAGCGGATCGACATATTCGCCCCCGGCGGCGGCTTTGTCTTCACCCAAGTCCACAATATCATGCCTCATGTCCCTCCCCAGAACAGCGTGGCCATGTATGACGCGGTCAAAAAATACAGATGATTAGGCAAGGGAACACATGATCCGCATGAAGTAAGACTTTAAATGAATCCAAATGCACAAAAAAATATCATCGCGAGGAGCGAAACGACGTGGAGATCCGGATATTGCGTCATTGCGAGCCTCTTGGCGTGGCAATCTAATGCCCTCCGCGCAAAAAGCGGAGATTCCTCGCTTCGCTCGGAATGACCCTTCGGGTCAGATTGCTTCGTCACAAAGCTCCTCGCAACGACTGTCTCGGATTGCCAAGCTCCCTTTGGTCGCTCGCAATAACAGAGTAATAACAATTTACGGACAAAAAAGGTCCATCCCCCTCATTTAATTATGCACAGCCGGGAACTCGTCCGAAACATCATTAATAAAAAAGCGACCGCCCGCTGCGGGTTCTGGCTGGGGAATCCCTATCCCGACACCTGGCCGATCTATCATAAATACTTCGGGACATCGACGGAGGAGGAACTGCGCCGGAAGCTCGGCGACGATTACCGCTGGATTTCTCCATCCTTAATGGATTCCACGTACAAGCACCCGGAAAGGAAAAAGATTTTCGATCTGGGACAGGAAAAGCGATCCCACGGCCAGCCCGGTCCGTTGGCCGAAGCCGAAACCCTGCGCGACGTCGAGGCATTCAACTGGCCCAACCTGGACTATTTGGATTTCACCGAGTGTCTCCAGGCCCTTCGAAACGCCGGTCCTTTTTATAGGGCCAGTGGATTCTGGGCCCCATTCTTTCATGATGTCATGGACCTGTTCGGCATGGAGAGCTATTTCGTCAAGATGCACACAAATCCCGAGGTTGTTCATGCGGTGACTGTCCGCGTCTGTGAATTTTACCTCGAAGCGAACCGCCGCTTTTTTGCCATGGCCAAAGATTTCATAGACGGATACTTTTTTGGGAATGACTTTGGCACGCAGCTCGACCTCATCATCAGCCCAGGGCATTTCGAGGAATTCGTCCTTCCCTGGTTCCGGAAATTCACCGACCAGGCCCTTGGCCAGGGCTTTCAGGTGATATTGCACTCATGCGGATCAATCTATCGGGTGATCCCCCGATTAATCGAAGCCGGCGTCAACTGCCTCCATCCGCTGCAGGCGCGGGCGAAAAATATGGATGCCGAGCGTCTTTCGCGGGAGTTTGGAGGCAAGATCGCGTTTCTCGGAGGTGTCGACACCCAGCAACTTCTCGTTCACGCCACGCCGGACGAGGTCAAGGACGAAGTCCGGCGGCTGAAGGATCTTTTAGGTCCATGCTGGATCGTCAGTCCCAGCCACGAAGCGCTCCTCCCCAATGTGCCGCCCCAAAACGTCGCCGCCATGGCCGAGGCGGCAGTTACTTAAGTTCCAACCTGGTTTTCAGCATTTTTTGCGTTCGCCTTGACTATGTGCTTCAGCCAAAGATATGATTTCGGCTGAAGGATATGGGAATAATTCAGAAAGAAAAAAGTCTCGCTCGTCGATTCTCGGAAAAAATCTCTCCCAAAGATGACCAAAGATATCTATAAGCGCTTGGCTAAGCGTCTCGATGACCTGCCGGGAGGATTTCCTTCGACGGAGAGCGGCGTTGAGCTGCGGATCCTCCGCCGTTTGTTTACGCCCGAAGAAGCGGGATTGTGGCTACGGCTTACGCTCTTTCCCGAGGAGTCGGCGAAAATTGCCAAGAGCCTTCGCCGTCCCCTGGAAGAGATAGCCGATATCCTCGAGGTCATGGCCAAAAAGGGGCTGATCTACCGCGTCCAGCCAAAAGATGGTGCGCCGAAATACTTAGCCTGGCAGTTCGTCATCGGCATCTGGGAATTTCATGTCAATTCTCTCGATAAAGACCTTGTCCGGGATATGGAGGAATATATCCCCACTCTGTTCAATTTTAAAACCTGGAAGAAAGTCCCTCAGCTGCGGACGATTCCGATCGGGCAAACGATCCCCATCGAACACAAGATTTTGGCCCATGAAATGGCCGAGGAGATTGTCCGTTCCCATCAGAGGATTTTGGTAGCGCCCTGTATCTGCCGCAAGGAAAGAAAAATTGCCGGACAAGGCTGCGCTAAACCAGAAGAGTCTTGCCTGGTTTTTGGGTCCGGAACCGATTATTATTTGAAAAACGGGCTTGGCCGGATGATCGACCAGGAAGAAGCTCTCCGGATCCTTAAAGAGGCCGATAAAGCGGGATTGGTCCTGCAGCCGAGCAATTCTCAAAGGGCGGGCAACATATGCTGCTGCTGCGGCTGTTGCTGCGGCGTCCTCCGCACGATCAAACAACATCCTCAACCCGCCAGCATCATCTCTTCGCCCTTCCGCGTGTCTTATCGTGAAGTGACATGCGACGGATGCGGCGTCTGCCTGGACCGCTGCCAGATGGAAGCTCTGAGACTTGACGGAGACCGGGTTATTGTCGATATGAACCGCTGCATCGGCTGCGGCCTTTGCGTTTCCACCTGCCCGACAAAATCTTTGGTCCTCGTGCGCAAGCCTGCCTCTGAACAGCCGGACGTGCCCCAGACGATGACCAAGACTTATATAAAGCTGGCCCGGGCCAGGGGCAAGCTCAAGCCGGGTCGCCTGCTGAAAATGTGGATTCGGTCGAAGCTCTGAGAAAATTCACGGACGAAAATTGAATGAGGATTACCAAAGACGGAGGACGTGGTCAACCGAATATAAAGAGGAAATTCCCTTCAACTTTCATGTTCTTTGGCCAACGGAATGGCCAGGAAAATAAATATTTACAAGATCGGAGAAATTCGTTAAAAATCTCTTATATCTGTAAAGGAGGAGAGGATGTCTACTAGGCAAATCCGAGTTTTTCTTTTTAGCTTCATGGCGATGCTGTTTTTTGTTGCCGTATCGGCCCAGGCGGAGCCGATTAAGTTCGCCCGCTATCCGCACATTAGCGGAGGGAAAATCGCATTTTCTTATCACGGCGATATCTGGATCGCCAATGAAAACGGGAGCAATCCACAGCGGCTGACCGCCCATATCGCCCGCGACATTTACCCCCGCTTTTCCCCTGACGGCAAGTGGATCGCCTTTTCCAGCGACCGGATGGGAAACAACGACGTTTTTATCATCCCGGCCGAGGGAGGAGAGCCGCGCCAACTGACATTCGCCACCACCAATGACGATGTCCTCTACTGGACTCCGGACGGCAAAGGCATCATCTTCGCTACCAGCCTCGGCCAGCGGACCTGGGGCTCGCCGCTCTACATCGTATCCGTCAGTGGCGGGCTTCCGATGCCCATGGATATGGACTATGGCGCGGCCGGCATGATCAAGCAGGACGGATCAATGGTGGCTTTCAACAGGTTCGGCTTCCGCTACTGGAGAAAAGGTTATAAGGGCAATGCCAACACCGATATTTCCGTTCAGGACCTAAAAACAAAAAAGATCACCCAGCTCACCGACACCGACCTCAAGCAGTTCCGCAATTTCCGTCAGGACGCCAACCCCATGTGGGGGGCGGACGGCCAGATCTATTTCATGTCGGAGAGGGACGATCTTTTCAATATCTGGAAGATCTCGCCCAGCGGCGGGAACCCCGCCCAGGTGACCTTCCATAAAAAGGACGGCGTCCAGTATCCGGGCATGAGCCCCGACGGAAAAGTCATGGTTTATGAGAACTAGTTCGAGCTCTGGAAGCTGCGCATCCCCGACGGAAAGCCGGAAAAGATTTCTCTCGACCTCGCCTTCGACCCCAAGGAGAACATGGTGGAATTCCTTCCCGCCGAGGGAAAAGCGGACGGGTTTGCCCTGACCGAGACCGGAGATTATGCCGCCGTCGATTACCACGGCGAGATATTCATCGTCCCCACGGAACAGGGCATCGGCGAAATGAAGCAGGTGACCGCGTCGCCGTGGCGGGATCGGTTTCAGGATTTTTCTCCGGATGGAAAATCCCTGGCCTATATCAGCGACCAGTCGCTCGAAGAGGAGATCTGGCTGTATTCACTCGATTCCAAGCAGCATAAAAAATTAGCGACTCATCCTTCGACGAAAAACTCGTTCGTCTGGTCCAAGGACTCGAAACAGATCGCCTTTTCCGCGGCCAACAAGCTCTTTATCATCGACGTCGCGGCGGGCCAGATGAAAGAGATCGATTCTCATGAAGCGGGCGGGTTCTCCCTCCACGAATTTTCGCCGGACGGGAAATGGCTGGTCCTGACCATGCGCGACGATGAAGCGAATGCCGATGTCTATCTCTACGACATCGCCGCGAAAAAGGCCTACGACGTGACGCCGAACCCCTTCCGCGATTCTGGGAGCACACTCACACCCGACGCCAAATATTTGATTTTTTCCTCGGCGCGAAACAACGGCGTCAACCATCTCTTCAAGGTCTCACTGGCCAAGTTCACAGAAGACCCTGATGATCCTTTGGTGAAAGAGCGGCTGAAGAAAGAAGAAAAGCCTCAGCGAAAAGAGGCCAAAGACGCCGCTGCGCCTCCGCCCTCGATCACGGTCAACCTGGAGGGAATCGATCGGCGCGCCGTGCAGATCACAACGGGCACCAATGCGGCAGGCGCATACTTCCTCTCCAAGGATGGACAGACCATCTACTTTATGAGCAGCGATGAGCAGGGACCGGCGCTGTTTTCCATCACCGTCGACGGCAAGGACAGGAAAAAAGTGGTCGAGGGGACGTTCCGCGATCTGATGCCGACGGCCGACCGGAAGATGGTTTTCTACAGGCAGGACAACAATCTCTACAAGATGGACCTGGCCAACAAGAAGAAGGAGAAGATCAATTTCAATTTTACGGTGACCGTGGACAGGCGGGCCGAATGGGAGCAGATCTTCGAGGAATCGTGGCGGGTCATGAAGTACCGGTTCTACGACCCCAAGATGCACGGCAAGGACTGGGATGCCATCAAGCGCGTCTACAAGCCGCTGCTCAAATATGTCGGCGATAACCAGGACGTCTATGACATCTGCAACGAAATGATCGGCGAGCTGAATGCCTCCCACACCGGCGTCAGCGGCCCGACGCGCGAAGCGCCACCGACCTACCGGACCCGCTATCTTGGCTTCGAGATGGAGCCGGATAAAACAAGCGGCTTCTATAAGGTCAGCCATATCTACCGCAAAGGCCCCGCCGACAAGGAATGGCTGAACATCAAGGAGGGCGATTATGTCTTTGCCCTGGACGGAACGCAGATCAAGGCGGGCGATAATTACTGGAAGCTCCTGAACGGGACCCTCAATGAATATGTGACGGTGAGCGTCGGCTCGGAGCCCGACCCCAAGGGCAAGACCGTACGCAGCCTCCGGATGAAGACCGTTCCTTCGCTCATGGACATCCGGTATGAAGAGTGGGTGGAGGGAAACCGCGACTATGTGGATAAAATCTCCGAAGGAAAAATCGCCTACGTCCATATCCGCTCGATGAACCAGCCTTCGCTGGTCCGCTTCCAGAACGAGATCAGCCAATTCGCCAACAAGAAGGGAATCGTCGTCGATATCCGGTATAATGGCGGAGGTAATATCGACCAAGAAATCCTCGACATTCTGGAACGCCGCCCGTATGAATTCTGGAACAGCCGCTGGGGTGCGCGCACGTGGGGACGGCGGCCGAGCCAAGCTATCGCCGGGCCGAAGGTCATGCTCATCAACTGGCGGTCGGCCTCTGACAGCGAGGTCGCGCCGATGGGATTCCGGGACCTGGGCTTGGGGAGAATCGTGGGCAACCCGACAAACGCTTCGGTCATCGCCACGGGCGGCTACGGCCTCATCAACGGCGGAAGCATCAGAACGCCCGGCTCGCTGGTCGTCACTTATGATCCGACCAAGCCGAACAACTACGGTATCAACCTCGAGAACTACGGCGTGGCGCCGGACGTCTTTGTTAAAAATACGCCTGAAGATGAGCTGAAAGGATTCGATCGGGAGCTGAGAACCGCGGTCGACGAGGCTTTAAAGATGCTCAAAGAAGGGAAGTGGCAGTACGAGAAATAGCAACGGCCTTGGCCGTTTCTTGCTTGATCTTGCGTCAACGAACATTGATGGTTTCTTGTGAGACGCACGGCTTCTGTCCCTCTTGTAACGCCATAAGACTTGAGGAGTGCAGCGCCTCTCATTCCTAGGGGAATTTCCTTGGCTTGACTTCTATCCGCGATGGGGAATATTATTTTTTCGCGAGGGGAGGCGCGATTCTTACACTCATTGGGATATAATCACGGACAATACGGAAAAGGAAATTAATATCACTATGCAGGAGGATGGAATGAGAAATCATAAGAAGGGACTCCTATTTGTATTTGCGACGATTTGCCTAATCGATTTCGGACCTATCGGATCGGCCTGGGCTCTGCGGCCCCAGGATAACCCGTCCCGAATTTTTCCTTTGCCCGAGGTTGAACGGCCCCATCAAATTTGCGTGGAAAACGGAAACGTCTATATCGCGGATGAAAACGACATACTCGTCTATGATTTCCGGGAAGGCCGTTTCTTGAAAAGGATCGGAAAAAAGGGTCAGGGGCCCGGCGAGTTTAGCTCGAGGCCCGGCCGCATGACCGTGCTTTCCGGTCGATTGTCGGTTGAAAACTCCGAGAGACTAGAGTTTTTTTCTCTTGACGGAGACTATATCAACGGAATCGTTGAACCCGGATTCCAGGGCTTTTTGCCTTTTCTTCCCGTCGGAAAAAATTACGTCGGATTCCCTATGGAATGGCTGGACGACGGCTCCCCGTCCCCTCCGGCCGGCTGGATTTATGATCAGACCCTCAAGCCCCAAAAAAAATTCTATGCTGATCTTCCCATGGGCCCTCCGCCTCCTCCCCCGCCCGGGTCCGTCTCCTCCGGCAAAACAGATGTCCTCATGGTCCGAGATTTCGCGGACGCCATCGTGGATAGCGGAAAAATCTATGTTGCCGATTCTAGAAAAGGGCTATTCATTTCCGTCTTCAATGAAAACGGGGATCTGCTTTACAAAATCCGCCATTCCCTGGGGAAGGTCAAGGTCCCCAGGGGCTATCTCGATGCCTTGATCAAAGAACGCCAGGCGTCAAAATACTGGAATTCCATTTACGCCCATCAAAATCCCATCGTGCCGGATTATTTTCCCGATTTCGTCGGCTTCAAGATCGACGCGGGCCGGATCTACGCCGTCCGGCCCGCGGAGAAGGACGGTTTATACGAAGTCGTCGTCCTGGACCTCAAGGGCCGGATCCTCGAAAGAGGCTTCCGGTTTCCTCTTAAGCCGGATTTTGAAATGCCCGCGAGGAAAAGCTTTCTCTACGACGTCGAAGAGAATAGATTCGTCTGGTTCGCCTACAACGACGCCAAGGAGATATACGAGCTTCATATCCACTGAAAAAATCAAACGTCCCGCGGATTGATCGGAAAATTGCGCCCGGATAGACTCCCGCCCGGGCGTTATCGAACCATGCGGATGACGACCAGCGCTATTCCTCCGGTCTGCGGATTTCAATTTCACTGTGACCGCAGACCGGCGGGCTCGTCTCACGACAATTTTCTTGTTCTTGACTTCGAGCCGAGGTCGGGAATATCATTTTTTCGTGAACGGCGACAGCGATTCCGAGCTTAGTGGGAGGGATGGTCGTGCAACGCAGAAAAGCAAATCCTTATCGTTCCGATTACTATCATAATGAGAAATGACATGAAGAGAATTTTTTGCCTGTTTCTGCTTCTTCTATGGATCCCTCTCGTGGCGTCGGCAGCGATGCCGACCAAGGCCGATGTCATCCGGGTCGTCAATCAACATTTCATCGCGGTCGACAAAGAAATTTCAACCGCGCAAAAGAGGAATATCTTCAGCTTCGTCAACACCTTTCCCGCGGCGGATTCTGGCTGTCCAGGATTCCTGTTCAAAAAAACGCAAACCCATGTCCTGACCACCAGCAAGGCCGGGGCCTTTTTCCAAACCGGATTCGAGGCCGTTATCAAGGGCAAGTTCAAAGAGGCGGAATGGTGTTACCTGCAGGCCCTCAGGATCAACTCAGACTGTCCTGTCTACTTATCCAATGCGGCGTTTACGTTCAATATATTCGGCGAATACGAAGATGCCCTTGTCCTGCTCAACTATGCCATCGGCCGCGACCCGACGTTTGCTTCTGCCTGGATTAACATCGGCTATGCCAGCAAGAACTTAAAGAAAATCGAGGCAGCTAAAAAAGCCTATCAGATGGCCATCGGCTTGAACCCGGAAATCGAGGATTACAAGCAGTTGCTCAAAGACGTCTATGAATCCGAGCCGGAGAAAAAACCTACAGAGCAGGAGAAAACGGAGACGGCCCTGAATATGCTCAATAGCATCCTGAAGATGGCCAAAGAGACCGCTCAAAAAACGGAAAAGAGCGGCCGGGCCGGAGGAAAAACAGAAGCCGTTCCTAAGCCCGATCAGGAAGCAGCTCAGACCGGAGAAAACACGAAACAAGCGGCATCAAAAATGGGCTCCGATTATGATTCGGACATGAAAATCTTGCAGCAATTCGTCCCGGGATTGTCCCAAGCCGCGGCGGCATTTCTGAGAGAAGCCGAATGGCACGGCCAAAAGGCCGCCCAAGAGGGCGGGACGCTCAAAGCGGAACATAAGGTTGGCGAGAAAGGTTATACACTTTTGGCCTTTCTCTGCCAAGGCTACATCGCCGAGATGACGGGATCCTGGGACGAGGCGGAATATCATGTCGCGAGCGCTTTTGCTAAAAGCCCACGGCGGCCCAAAGATTACAACCCGGCCGAAGGGCTGGGCGGCCCGGGCACGCAATTTCCCCCGATTTCCGTGGGCATCGACGCCGTCAGTTTTACGATCAACCCCAAGAATCAAGAAATCGAAATGGAGATCGGCGAAGGGCTCATCTTCGGAGTCAGCATGAGCGAGCACGGCTGGGGTGTGAAAGTCGGAGTCGGAGTCAAGGCC
>JAPKZH010000372.1 GCA_026393905.1 Candidatus Aminicenantota bacterium | reverse complement strand
CTGCCGGCTGCCGAAAGCGAAAATCCTTTCCCACCTATTTTTCCGTCCGATGTAAAGGCGGGCCGCCTCGCGGATGAGCTCAGACCGCGTGCGCGACTCCTGTCTGGCAGTCCTGTCGATCTCCGCGAGAAGTTCCTTGTTGAACGAGATATTGACCGTGCTCCCAGCCATGGATCTTTCCTCCAAAATGGACTTTCTTTCATTATATACAAACTTTGTATAAAATCAAGCCTCATCCTTCGTCTTGTCCCAAAAACTATCCCCTCCCTGACAAGAGACTGGAATTCCCGGTCATCTTTCTCATTTTTGAGCAATTCCACGGGAGAAAGGATCACGGGCTCGATCTTTAAGTGTATGCCGGCCTCCTTGGCGAAATCACGCACATGCCATTCTCTCTTTGGATCGAGGAATAGAGCTCGCAATCCCCTGGATGCCGCCGGAGCAAACAACTATATCTATTTCAGCGTTCGCTGAAATAATACAAAACAATTAATGGAGATTTCTCTGTTAGCCATGTCCTATCAGAAAGACGAAGGATTCAGGGTTATTTGGCACTTTTTGCCATTAGCGCCAGGGCATCCTGCATCGGAGAGCACGGCGAATCTGGTTTTATTTAAATCTTTGAACCTTGTTATTCTCGAAGCTCGTGACGAGCAGGCGCCCAAAGCTATCAAAACAGATATCTGCTGGGTACTTGAATTGACCGTTGGCATCTCCATAGCCTCCCGTCGCGGACAGGAATACGCCAGTTGGGGTGTATTTCAGGAACTTATGATTTTCGACGTCTGTGACATAGACAAAGCCCGACTTATCTACGGTGATGCCGACCGGACTCCCCGTCACACTCCAGCTTCCATTATTGGCCCCGTCCAAGCTGTAGACGAGAACCCTCTTTCCAGAATGATCAACAACGTAAACACTATTCCGAGTGTTATCACAGGCAATACCCATAGGATCCCCTGAAATAGGCCAAGTCTGGATCCAGGTCAGATCCGTCGAGAATTTCTGAACACGGGTATTGTATCTATCCGTGACATAGAGATTGCTATACTTATCAATGGCGATACCATAAGGCCCGTTGAACTCTCCTTTGTTGCTTCCCAGTACCCCCTGTGTCGCAATAGCAATCCCAATTGAATTGAATTTCTGAATCCTGTTGTTTCCACTATCGACGACAACCGTAGAACCGCCCATTGTGTCAGCCACGATACCCCTCGGCTGCTTAAATGACCCATAGGCTCTGGCCGGCGGAATTGTAATTACGCCTGAGATAGGAGTGAAGACGATCACTCTTCCATTCAAAATGGTCCCTTGCACGACATGAGCTTGACCGGCATAATCAATAGTGACTCCGACGGGCGAGGTAATTCCCGTTGAGACGACATCGACATCATAGGTCAATTTGGCGATGATGAACGCCGGACTCTCACCTTTCAAGTTCGGATCGGACAGATGGGTGATCCTGATTCGGTAATCCAGACGATCCTCGTGATCCGGGGAAATCGTCCACATGTATGATCCATTATTCGAGGTATTGTCCACGATCGGAAAATAAGGAGTTGTCCCTTTTAAGAGATCAATCCTCACACTCCCGGAGACCGTGCTCGTCCATTTAATCTCTTTCGCCCCTCCCTTACCCCAGGACGTGGTTGACGTCGGCTGTGTTATAACGATCTTAGCCTCTGTGACCGAGAAGCTGCCGCTTTCGCCATAAACATTCAGATCCGATGCGCAGGAAATCCTGATCTTGTAATCGGTTCCGTCTGCTAGTGTGGTGGGGACTGTCCAGTTTTGATTTCCATCATTTTCCGTGGAGGTTTCGACCGTTTCGATTTTACCGGCTCCCTTGTAGAGATCGATCTTGACCTTCGAGATATCCAGAAGATTTGCTTTTTGAGCGCCACCCGTTCTCGCCAAGGGCTCGCCTGGCTTGGTCACTCCTAAAGCCTGAGAGGTTGGGGAACCTTTTCTCTCATAGAGGCTCTGAGCTCTGATATCTTGAGACCCTAGGGAAAATTCCGGACGGCCCGTGTCTTTGCCGGCTGAGGACAACCCGAGATTTTCACCTTCCCGTTCAGAGATGATCAATCCTTTTTTTAAAGCAAGAGCGGAGCCGGCTCTTGAGCCTTCAGAATCCATCGCCCCTTTTCCGGTCTCCCTCTGAAAAGCAGAGATCGTTTGAAAGGCACCCATCCTTCTGAGGTAAGATGATTCGTTGGCGAAGTCACTGAATTGGCTTGTCTTTTGGAGGAAAAAAAGGCTGGAGCTTGTTCCTGTCTCCCATTTGATTTCGACGATTTGACCTTTGACCCATGTTGAGCCGGCGGCGGGCTTCGTCACTTTAATCGGAATAGCGGGCAGAGTGAGGTTGAGCGTCGCTGTATCCCCCCGTTTGACGGATACTTTTTGTTCATAATCCGTGTATCCATCTTTGACGAGTTTGATGATATGATCGCCCAGAGCAATCTTGGCCAAAGTGCAATTGGTTTTCGAACCGGTGTCTGACCCATCAAGGAAGACCTGGGCTCCGGTCGGGGTGGAGTTGACTTGGATGTCTCCAGTGCTCTCCCTAATAAAGAGAAAATAAACGGCGGCGCCAACAGCAACGACTGCCGCTCCAATCAAAGCAATCCGGCCGATTTTGATGCCGGCCCCTGGCCTTTTTTCACGAGTTGCCACATTGGTGGTCGTCTGGCTCTGGGCGTCAGTGAACATGTCCACGTACTCTTTATCAAACTTGGTTTCATCGATCGTCTTCTTTGGTTCGACCTGCAATGTCTTAATGACATACTGTTTCGTGTTTTCTTTATCACCCAACGCGAAATAGCAAAGAGATAGGTAGAAATAAGCATCGGATTTTAAGCGATCGCTCGGTTTAAGCCCTTCAACCTGATTCAGGGCATTGATCGCTTTTTCAAATTGTCCGCTATTATAGAGTTCTATACCTTCCTTAATGAGCTCTTCGGGCTTCTGTTGGGGAGCTGTGAGTGTTTCGGAAAATGAGGTGTTAGCGAGAAAAAGGAAAAACGCCAAAATGGCAAAACAAGCCTTTTTTTTCGATGGATGATTGTGAATAAGCATAGGACCCATCACTCCTTAAAAGAGGATTGCAAAAATCCTTTTATGGCGTGGATAAATTCTATTTCAGCCCTAAACCATTTGTCAAGATCCTCTAAACCAGCGAAAGTGGTTAGCTGCCGTCCGTCATTACGAATAAATCACGCCCGCAGACGGGATTTCGGGCTGCGCCCCGGATTTCTCAAGCTCTGCTTTTTCAGCTTTCTTCTGGCAGCCAAACGCAAAGCAAAGCAGAACGGCCAAAGCACCGACCGAAATTGGGACATATGTTCGATGAGATTATTGAACTTCACATGACAATGGATGTCAAGGCAAATGGTGGTCAAACCATCTTAGATCTATTTGACATCCGCCCATATCATGCTTTATCATCCCCGACGATGGGATTGGGAAAAACCGGTGTACGAACGCTCATTAAGCCGGCCCACCAGAAAACGAATTTTTTATCTTGTCCGTATATTAACTGCCTTCCTTCTTGGGATCCCATGCGCTCCGATCCGCGCTTCAAGGACCTGCTGCGGAAATCCAACCTGCTGGATTTGAAATGACTTGGAAAGATGAGCTAGGGCCATGAAATGCCCTAGGTGTCACTCCGATAATCCCGGTACCTCCCGGTTTTGCGGTAACTGCGCTGCCCTTCTCGTCGAGGAGGGACAGCCCTCCATTTCTCTAACGAAAACGCTTGAAACTCCAATACAACTCTTGACTAAAGACAGCCTCATTTCCGGCAAGTACCGGATCATCGAGGAAATCGGCCGTGGCGGGATGGGGGTCGTCTACAAGGCGGAGGATCTCACGCTCAAGCGTCCTGTCGCCCTGAAATTCCTTCCGGCGCACCTCATGAACTCCCCCGAGCTCAAAGGGCGGTTCGTCATCGAAGCTCAGGCGGCCGCGGCCCTCTCCCACCCAAATATCTGCGTCATCTATGAAGTTGGGGAAGCCGAAGACCGGTCCTTTATCGCCATGGAGTATGTGGAGGGGGAATCCCTCCGGGACAAAATCAAGCGCGGGCCGCTTGCGGCGGAGGAAGCTCTGGATATCGCCGCCCAGATCGCGACCGGCCTCGGCGAGGCTCACCGCAAAGGCATAATCCACCGCGATATCAAGAGTGCAAACATCATGGTGACGGACAAGGGACAGGCCAAGGTCATGGACTTCGGATTGGCCAAGTTGCGCGGGGGGACCTCGCTGACCAAGAGCCAGACGGCGCTGGGCACAGTGGCCTATATGTCCCCGGAACAGGCGCGAGGGGACCCAGTGGACGGCCGGACAGACATCTGGTCGCTAGGCGTCGTCCTTTATGAAATGATGACCTGCGAGCTCCCATTCAAGGGGGAGTACGACCAGGCGATGATCCATTCCATCCTCTACGAACAGCCGGAATCGTTGACCAAAGCCCGTCCGGACGCTGTTTCCGGGCTAGAACAGATTATCGGTTTAGCGCTGGCCAAGGACCCTGCTAACCGCTACCAGACCATGGAGAATCTTTTGGAAGACCTAAGCGCCATCGCTCAAGGGCTCAAACCTCTCCGGGCCAAGCTAAGGCCGGCCAAAGGAAAAATTTTTGGAATAAGGAAGATTTATATTTATGCCGCCCTTGCGGTGGCGGCGGTTCTTTTCGGTTTCAATGTCGGGGGCATCCAAGATCGGCTCTTAGGACGAAGCGGCGCCCCGGCGCGCGCTATCAAGCTGGCCGTGTTGCCGTTCGAGAACCTGACCGGCGACCCGGGCCAGGAGTACTTCAGCGACGGCCTGACGGAAGAGATGATCTCGCAGCTGGGCCGCCTGGATCCGCAGCGGCTCAGCGTCATCGCGCGCACGTCGGCGATGGGATACAAGAGGACCGCGAAGCCGATCGAGCAGATCGGCCGCGAGCTGGACGTGGCCTACGTGCTCGAAGGCAGCACGCGCCGCGAGGGCGGGCGAGTCCGCATCACCGTACAACTCATCCGGGTGCGCGACCAGACGCAGCGCTGGGCCGACACCTTCGAACGCGAGCTGGAAGGCATCCTGGCGCTGCAGAGCGAAGTCGCACAAGGTGTCGCCCAGTCGCTGGCCATCGCGTTGATCCCGACCGAACAGGCGCGCCTGGCCAGAACCCGCGTCGTTCAGCCCTTGGCCTACGAGCAGTACCAGATGGGGCGATACCGCTTGGCGGAGCGCACGGTCGCGGGGCTGGAAGCGGCCGTCCGCCATTTCGAGCGGGCCATCGCCATCGACCCAACCTATGCCTTGGCCTATGCCGGCCTTGCCGACGTCCACGTACTTCTGCCGTTTTTCTCGAGAGGAGTGTCCCCCGCAGTAGGCCAGGCCCGGGCCGTAGCGGCCGCGAATCGGGCCCTGGCACTCGATCCGTCGCTGGGCCAGTCGCAGGCGGCGCTTGGATTGGTGAGTGAATTCGAGTTCCAGTGGGACGCGGCGGAGGGGCACTTCCGGCGCGCGATTGCCTTGGACCCCGGGTACGCAACGGCACACCATTGGTACGCGGATATGCTGGCGCGCCGGGGCCGCAAGTCGGAAGCGCTGGCCGAGATCCGCAAGGCGCTGGAGTTAGATCCGATGTCCGCCATCATCAACCAGGACCTTGGCTACGTCCTCACACTGGGAGGCGAGCGTGAGGCGGGGATTCGACAGTACGAGCGAACGCTCGAAATGGACCCGGCGTTCTCCACCACCTGGATTGTGCTAGCCTTGGCCCTCCTGGAGGCCAAACGCTTCGAGGACGCATCGCATGCCCTGGGCCGGTGGGCGGAACTCACGGGCAACGACCCTGCAAAGTTCCGTCAGTTTGCTGATGCCGCTGCGGCATATGCCCGGAGCGGGGTGCCGCAGCCGGTACCGGCCAGCATCGACATAGCCTACATGGCCCTGCTGTACGCTGTTCCTCAGTTCTACATGGCCCTCGGGCAGAAGGAACGGGCTCTGGACGCTCTCGAGCGCGCCTACGAGCAGGGTTTCTTCTCAGCGGTTTCGTCGGTTCTCAGCCCGTTGTTCGACAGCGTTCGCACCGATCCCAGATTTCTCGCGCTCCTGAAAAAGACCGGACTGGAATCTCGAGACAGGGACTGACGTACGGCGTGTCTGGCGGGACCGGGCGGCTTCGACGGCTCCGCGCCCGATTTAAATCATCCCTTCTTGTGCCGTTTTAAAGGCAAATGGTTGGCGATAGCCTCGAAATGGCGGTCATTGTCAATCAACATAAGATTGTTTTCGATGCACTGTGATGCAATCAAGAGATCGTTGAAGGGAACGGAAATGCCTTTTTTCTTCAAGAAAAATCCGTGGCCGCCGGCGCCGATAAAAGCAGATCGTTTGAGTTCCAAGACATGAAGTCCATCCATATAGAAAGAAAGGAACTCTTTTTCTTTCTCCGTCCGCGCTCCGATCATCAATTCGGCGATAATAATCCCGCTGACAAAAACACGATTTTCTTTAATAAGATCCTCGACAAGATCCGTCAGTGCCGAGACCGTGCCTCTGAAATATTCGACCCAAACGCTCGTATCGATGAAATATGATTTCGTCATATCATATCCTTGCCTCGCAGGCCTTCGAGATCGAGGTCCAGCTTGATCTTCCCTCGCAGTTCCAACAACTTGTCTCGTTTTGCTTTTTTAAGCATCGCCTCGAGGGACGTTCGGATAAGCTGTGTCTTGTTTTTGACTCCGGTAGTCTTAATAAGCTCACTCATGAGATCGTCCGGAAGGTTCAAGGTTATTCTCATGCATATCTCCTATACATATTCTAAATACATATATGAGATATGTCAAGAAGGGATGAATTGAGGGCATCTCTCTTAGCGGTCCTCAATAGAGCAGGACGGATAAAATATCTACAATTCTCACATGCCTTAACGGCCGAGGAATTTTTTCAGGCCGACGGCATTTTCCGGAAAAGCAGAGAGGATTTCCTCATCCAATCCCCAATCACCTAATCCTGAGCGCCACGGCCGTCATGTCATCATAGCGGCCGGTCCGCGCGGCCGCGTCAAGGATCGCCCGTATTTTCAATCCCTATCTAAGAGGCATCTGATTCCATAGACGGCCTTTAAGAAGCCGGCCGCTTTTCTTCTTGTTAACGCCACCCCATTGTTTGAAAAAAAATGGAATATTCGACGTTTGACATTTTCCTTTGATATCCATGACCCAATCTTCATTCAATGGCCGGGCGCCGGGTCCGGACTCGCCGCCGACGATGACCCAATCAATGCCTATCAGATCTAATTCTGCTATCGGCTCGAGCAACGGCTCCATCGAAATAAATTTTATGGATGCTCGAGTCTTTCTTAGGTGCTCAATGCGG
>JAPKZH010000273.1 GCA_026393905.1 Candidatus Aminicenantota bacterium | reverse complement strand
AGGTCAACATGGGTTTTCTTCTGTCCGGCGGTTTCGATATCCCGGTGAACGAAAGGATCTCCGTGCCGATCATGCTGCGCATGGATGGCTTGATGAGATACGGCATGCTGCTCAACGTTAGCCTCAGCATCGGGCTATCCTTTCATTGACCCCACTTTATTCTCCAGGGAGAAGTGCGTAAAGAGTAGCTTTGACCCCGCTTTTTTTCTATGGCTTTGACAGCTTGCCTTTTCGGACGCTCTGCTGCTTACGGATCAGGGCGAATATGGCGATGCAGATCCAGACCGCGTTAACGCCCACGGAGGGCAAGGCGCCGAAATAGAAAGAGTTGACGATGAGCAGGGCGCTTCCCCCAAGGTTCAGCGCTTGGTAGGGGATGGAATCCCCTTCCAGTTTTCGCGTGGAGACGAGAATATAGGCGGCCAAGAGAGCCACCACGCCCGACCAACCGAAAATGTTGACCAAAATTATCTTGCTCATCAGGATTTGATCCTCAGCTCTTTGAGCAGGCTGTCTTCGACAAGGCCGTCCTTGGTCCACCCTTGATGTTCGTAATAGGCATCGAGGATGGCTCGATAATATTCGGTATCGACGGCTTTGCCTTTATGCGCCCCTTGGGTCAGCGGCACGGTCAGCTTCGGCGGCACATAAGAATCATAGACGCGGCTCCGGCCCTGAAGATTGTTGATGTGGCGTTCGAGGTTATAGATTCTCTTGCCGCAGGCCTTCATCGCGTCGGCCGTGTACTCGAATCCCGTCAGGGCATGATAGAGTGAAAGGAAGAGATCCGAGGCGATATCCTCCGTGAAGAAATCGCACAGGCCCATGGAATCGACGAGCGCTTTTCCCTCTTGCCCCCCGGCGACATAGGCCGCCAGGTTGCCGGCGCCTTGCAACCCTCCTTCCTCCGCCTGGATCGTCCAGGCATAGGTATGGTCGCCCCGTCCCCTGTTCGATGTCCCGTAGGCCGTGAACATGCCCGGGAATACTTTCGGCTCGATGCCGGCATAGCCCAGCCCGCCGAACGCCGTCGTGACGCTGCGGGCGATTTCCTGAAGGTTGCCATGTGAAAAACCGGCGCCCACCTCGGCGATGACCCAGTCCGAATAGTTGCCGAGCAGCTTTCCCAGCGGGTCGGATTGATAGGCAATCGCCTTGAGCGTCCGGATCATGTCAGGCGCGCTGCCAAAAACCGGCGCGCCCTTGTATTTTTTGAGATATCCTTTGGCGGTGAGCTCCATCGCGCCGGCCATGACGCTGCCCAGGGTCATAGTGTCGATGCCGAGCTCGTTCGAGAGAAAGTTCATATGGAAAATGGCGTCTCGGTCAAGGATGCAGCAGTTGATCCACAGGGCGATGGTCTCGAATTCCGGCCTGACCCCGTCCCCGGCATAGTCCCCTCCTTCGACTTTGGCCGACCTCGTGCACATGATGTGCCGGCAGCGGTTGCAAACCTTGTGCTTCCCGGAAATTTCCAGGAAGGCATCCGTCCCGACCTTGGCATAATCCGCCTGGTCGAAATATCCTTCATCGAAGTTATGCCAGGGGAGATAGCCGCCCTTCTGTCCCAAATATTTCCCGTTATGGGCCCGGTCCAGCCACCAGGTCGTGCCTGTTTCCGGCCGGAAAGAGGCCGTCCATTTCGGGTCGCCGACATGGCTTTTAACCTGGGCGTCCAGCTCTTTGCCGAGCTTCTGGAATCGCTCGGGGCTAAAATAGGAAACAGCCTGGCGGCCGTAGGCGGTGATCGCGACAAGGTTTTTCGACCCGAAAACAGCGCCGGCGCCGCCGCGTCCAAAATTCCGGTGATGGTCTCCGGTCAAGCAGGCGTAAGCCACCCGGTTCCATCCGCCCGGGCCCAGGCAGACCGTCGAAGACCCGGAATATTTTTGGGTCAGAAAATCCGTGATGGCCGAAGCTGTCCGGGTGACCTTGTTCCCGCCGGCGATCTCGAAGAGGTCCTCTTCTGCATCGATGACCTCAACCTTCCCTTCGGTGACCAATATCCGCACCGGCGTATCCGCCCGGCCGTCGATGATCAGGTGATCAATCCCTGCCCGTTTCAGCATGTTGGGGAAGAGCCCGCCGGCGCTCGAATGGGTGATCAGCCCGGACAGAGGCTGATGATCCGGGATCCAAGGCGCAGGCTCCGGCGACCGGGTCATGGGGCTTACGAACGAGCACGAGCCTCGTCCCGCCGTGGGAATGAACGTATCGTTCGGGGCCCCGGTCCCGATGACGATCCTGTTTTCGGGGCCGAGCGGATTTTTGAGAGGGCCTGTTTTTATGAGATGCTCATAGAGAAGCCGGGCCTGGACGCCGCGCCCTCCGACATAGTCACGATAGAAGGCCGGATCCGCCGGCTCGACATTCACCTTTCTATTGTTGAGGTCAATTCGAGCCCATTTTCCTTGATATCCGAAAAATTGTTGTGTTGAGTTCGCCATGGCAGCTCCTTAAATAGAATTCTTTACGGAAACTAATATCAGCGCAATAATTAAAATGACATCCCCGTTCGGGCGGCGCTTAAGCCGTCCGCAGCCCCCGGGGAACCAGTCCCGTCGGACACTCTTGGAAGGAAACCCTTTCCTAGGGTTTCCTTCCAACGCTCGCTTCGCTCGCTGCCTTCCTTCCAAGGAGCATTCACCAATGAATTCATGGGCGGATGCTCCCTGGAGAAGAGTGTCCGGGGCCCCCCTCCGCTACGGGGGCTTGAGGACGGCCTAAGCGCCGCCCATACATTGTCACTTTATTTATTACGTTTGTATTAGCTCCGAAAAATCAGAAGAAAACGATCATCTCGATATTCGTTATCACCATGACGGAAAATCCCGTTTCGTTTTAGGCAGGGCATGGACGAGTGAATTATATGGAGAATAAATGAAGGAGGCAAGGCTCTGGCAGCACTCGAGGCCTATGAAGTTTTTCTGCGATAGATGTCAACGTCAAGGAATTCCCTCGGCATGGTTTTAACGAGTTCGTAGTGCTCGTTCAAATAGCCCTCGAAGAGTGGATAATCCCTCAAATTCTTCAGATGATGGGCGGAGGCCCCCTTTTCGACGAAGATGAGCTTTACGCTATAGCGATCGCATTCATTGCGGATATCGACCGAGGTGACCTGGCCGCTACTGGTCGTGGCTTCGGAGACATCGGCGAGCCTAGGCGGGCAGGGTCTTTCCGCATAGAAGTTGATGCCCTGGTCATCGCCGAAGACATAATCGCCGGGCATTGTCTCCTCACGGACAAAGGACGCCACCGTCCTCGTCCCGTTATCGTAAGCGCGCAGTTTCTCCAGGTTGAAGGTGGGCCCCAGGCTGAGGAGGACAAGGGCGATGGCAACCGGAAAGGCGAAAAGCCGGAGTCTTTTTTTAGAGCCGATGAGCCTGATTCCGTCGCCGAAGAAAACTGTCAGGGGGACTAGGGCGAAGACGATATAGCGCAGAAAAAATTTGCCGGGAATAAAAGCCAGCGATAAAAAGGCAACGGTTGTGAATAAAAGAAGCGATCGTTTTCTTTCTTTGAAAACGGTTCCGAAAAATATTCCGATAAGTGCGATGGGGATAAGCCCGTAATTGTGGTTGCCGACGAATTGGCCGAGCCTCAGAAAAGGAAGGGCCGCAATTCCGGCGGCTGCATTTTCTTTCGCCAGATGATAGCCCAAGGTCGCTTGATACGTGCCGGGCACGAAGATCAGCAGGAGACCGTAGATGAGCCCGAAGGTCAGCAGAAACCCAGCCGACGAGACCAAGATTTTCTGCAGGATGTCCCGAGGCCTTTCCATTTTCCGCACCAGAAGATAGATCGAATAGAGCAGATAGCCGCCAAACAAGAGGGCGCCGTTGAACTTGGCCAGGACGGCCAGTCCCGAAAAAATTCCGAAAAGAAACAAGGCCCATTTCTGCTTAATGACGGGGGCTCGATGTTCGGCCTTCAAGGCGAAATAGAGCGCGGCCGCACAGAGAAATATCATAAAGCTGTCGGGCATGAAGATCCGTCCCAAAAAATAGATATGCTTGGTCAGGAGGAAGAGGCCGGCCATGGCCAGCGACAGGTTGCGGCTGAACCCGAAGAACTTGATGGAGGCGGCGCAGATGAGGAATCCTGTCCCCAGGATGAGGAGAAACGAGGCGGCGCGGGCCCACCAGACTTCGGGGCCAAACAACTTAAATAATCCTGCCGTCACATAAAGGCTCAGAGGCATCTGGACGACAAAAAAATCACGGTAGGGGATTTCGCCCAGGCTGACCCTCCAGGATGCGTAGAGGTAGGTCCCTTCGTCATCGTTCATCAGGTCGCCGCCAAGGTTATATAAGCCCATGAACAGAACGAGGGCAATCAGGACGGCGGGAACAAGGATGTTGAGCAGGCGCATATAGGCCAATTTATAGTGGCGGCGGGGGCCGCGTCAAGCCGCTCCCGGAAAAAAACGGCTTTCTCCGGCCGATCGTCAAGGAAGTGACCGCAGGTCATCACGAGGCCCGAAGGGCCGTGGTGATTTCCTGGTGCCTCGGGAAGGGCATGAGATTGCCACGTCGCTTCGCTCCTCGCAACGACGTCCGGACTGCGGATGAGCGAGGAAGAACTCAAGCCCGTCCCTTCCGAAGGCTGGGCGGCGATGATCCGGCCGGACGGCCTCTTCCGCGGCCATCTTTGTGATGTTGACATCGATCGGTGGCCGGAAATATTCTTTTCTCGTGAAGGCTGGTACCGATTCCGATCTGAACGGGAGGGATCGTCGCGTTGCGCGAAAAAGTAAATTCTTATAGCGTAACGAAGCAAGTCCGATCGAGATGTCGGAGGGGCCGCTAGTTTTTGGCCAGTTTCCAGGCCTCGATGAATTTCACGGCTTGTTCGACCATCCTATCGATAATTTTCTCACCGATCTCCGGCTTGGCAGCCTTCGGATCGCTCAGGCACCAGATTCCGTTGCTTGAAAGCTCGCGGCTGGACCCGCCCTTCTTTGTTTCCGAAGGCGTTCCGAGCAATGCGTTCCAGGCCGTCATGAGGTCCGGGTTCTTCTTGGCCAGCTCCCGCAGCTCTTCCATCCGGGGGGTGAAATGAATGATGGGCTTCTCGGCGCGCTCCATCCTGGCCAGCCGGGGTTCGAAGTAGAGGATCATCGACGTCTCCTCGACGCCCGCGTGCCAGTCGAAGAATTCCTGGCTTTCGTCTTTTTGGATCGGCCCGCCGTAGCCGATGGCGACGGCGGTCGCTTCGGTCGTCTGGTTGATTCGGTAGACGACCTTTTCCTGAACGACGTTGTTTCCGCCGTGGTAGTTGAAGAACATGATGCGGCGAAAGCCGTATTTGATCAACATCTCGGCCGTCTCGTAGAAGACTTCCTCTAAAGTCTCGGGCTTCAAGCTCAAAGTCCCAGGAAAGCCCGAGTGGTAAAAGCTGTAACCGGCCAAGACAACGGGGGCGACGACAACGCCGGTCTTCGCCGAGATAAGCTTCGAGGTGTCGAGAGCCAGGTAGATATCCGTCCCTAAGGGAAGATGGGGGCCGTGCTGTTCGGTGCTTCCCATGGGGATGATGACCATATCGCTGTTTTTGAGATAATCACGGACATCCGTCCAGGTCATCTCTTGGAGCAGAAGGGGCTTTCCCCCCGACTGGGAAAAGGCATTGATGGCAAAAAGCAAAATCAACGGCAAGGCGCCCAAA
>JAPKZH010000090.1 GCA_026393905.1 Candidatus Aminicenantota bacterium | reverse complement strand
CAGGCGCATAGCCAATTCCTTATCGCCATTCGCCGCCGCGATCATCAGAGCGGTCGTCCCCAGCTCATCCTTGGCGTTGACATCGGCCCCGCGGGCGACCAGGAGATCGATGATCTCCAAATAGGCGCCGAATTCAGTCCGGGACGTGTTGTCGGACCTACTAGGGAACACCGCGTACATCAAGACGGTCGCGCCCGAATGATCGCGGATATTCACGTCGGCGCCCCGGTCGAACAGCGCCTTGACTGTTTCGGTTTTTCCCCAGAATGAGGCGAGCATCAGGGCCGTATGGCCAAAAGCGAGGGGCTCTCCTTTGTTGATGTCATACCCCGAAGCGATCAATGCATCGATCTTCGAAATATCTCCATTGAGGAGCGCCATATTCATCGAAATCATCTTGCCGCAGCCGGAACACATCATCAGGACGAGAAGCATAAAAACACATCCGGTCTTTTTCATTTTTCCCTCCGCAAAGGGATTTCACGTTCACTCCTTTGTCCGGGGAAGTTCATGAAATCTTGTTTGGTCCAATTATATTCATTGAAGTCGGACCCGTCAAGATGGATAAAGACGTGTCAATCGGGCTAAGCTGGGAGCGTTGAGGATGAGTCGAGACCTCTTGGCGGATTGTCTGGTAAAACAACTCCCTGCCCTGCTCGAAAAGAGAATCCAGCCAGGCTTGATCGGTTCGGGCGGTGTTTCTTTCCCTGCATGAGATAAAGGTGGATACGATTAAGAAACCTGAAGCGATGAGGAGCGTAAGCCTGGCTATCTTTCGAGAGACCATTGATTTCTCCTTACCTGTTCGTTGGGCAAAATCATAGCCTCGGCTGCGAATGAAGTCAAGAAAGCCGAGAAACCGGCGCCGCTTCGGCAATATATTTTCGAAATGATCAGGAGGATGAAATAGCCAAACGCGCATTTGCCGAGATTCGCTATCCTTCGTGGGAGCAGTGTGTCTCCTTGATGTTTTCCTATGCGTATATATAGACGGATATGAAAATTCCCCCAGGAGGCAAAAATGAGGTTCGAAGAAAAGGCGGCGAGCTTCCCGGCTTCCATGAAAGCAAGATCATTACGCAGCCTGATGTCTCTCGCCGCGGCGGCTCTGCTCGTCTCGAATCCATCGCCAGCCCAGAAGGTCGAGGTAGACATCTCGGCCTGCCCCTTAATGTTCAACGTATTGAAGGCCATGAAAGATGGCCAGCCGCGCGAAAAAATCACCGGGATGCTGGACTCCGTCCTCGCCGCTGTCCCGTACCAGATCATGTTCAAACACTACAATCGCTCCTGGCGCCCCAATCATCTGCCAAAAGGTGTCTTCAAGAGAATGATCTTGAGTTTGCGGTTCGAGGGCGAGTATTCAGCCGGGGAAAACGAGCGGGCGGACAAGATGCTGGAAAAATGGAGAGAATTCTACGGCAACTTGCCGTTGTTCGAAAAGAACTTGCGTCAACTCGAAAAGGCCGATTTAATGGGGCTGATCAATGACGGCGTGCGATACGCACAGAGCTGGCTCCCGCCGGATTGGAAAATCCCCGACTTTCGTGTTTTCGTTCACCCCAATGGTGGAAGCACCGCCTTTTCAATCGATGGCACCCAGGGATACGATTTCTATCAACTTCCCCGAGACGCGTCGGGCGATATCGATTGGGATCAACTGATTGGAACCGTTTCTCATGAATCCCATCATTCGGGGATGAAGGGATCAACTTCCTCCACTCTGACTCCATCGGATTCTCTGGCCTTGAGATTCCTGTCGTTTTTTGTCGGGGAGGGTACCGCGACGAAGTTCATTTCCAATGCGCCGGGAGGCTGCGTTCCTGCCGTACCTGGGGGGAGATTCCATGCTTTCAAAGGAGAGCTGACGGTTGCCTGGAACAATTATACTTCCGAAGAAACTGAAATATTTAAGCGGATGATGGCGACATTTGAAAAAGCTTATTCAGGGGGGCTGACGGCAGAGGATTTGGATACAGAGATGAGAGACTATTGGTTTAGCGGCTTTCTCGGGCGCGCCTATTTTGTGGGCGCCGAGCTATTCGGGGCCATCTTCCATGCCTTTGGAAAGACGGGCGTATTCGCCGCTATGGAAGATCCTCGAAAAATCTTTGAGCTTTATAATCGTTCAATCGAAAAGAAGCCGGAACTTCTGGGCAGCTGTTTCCGCATTCCGGAGTCGGCCGTCCGGCAGGCCTTGGCTATCGGACAAATTCAGAAATGATGAGACTCTCGGTAGATAATAAACCGCGTTCCGAATCGATTTAGGGGCGGCTGGTCGAGATGACCCGGCGTTCGCCGATATTGCAAGCGGTTATGATGACTATTTAGCGAGCGTCTGGAGCTTCAGTCCTTCCAGATCACTCGATATCGCTTGAGATAGCGCTCGCCCGTCTCGTCATCGGTCTCGAAACGATACATTTTTTCCCCGTGAAAAAGGCCGGGAATGAAAGCGCTCAGGACGCGGCAATCGTACCGCCCTCGGTCATCGAAAACGTCGAAGGCCGTCAACATCCGCCCGCCGTCTTTCTCGCTTTCGTGGAGCTGAACCCACAAACGGCCGGAGTCGTCGAAGATCATGTAAGGAGTTACCGATTTCAGGGCGGGCTTCGCGGCATTTTTCTCGATCGCGGATCGGTTCTCCGCTGTAGTCTTGAAGCTATCCAGGTAAGCCTTCCAGTCGTCGGGCGTGACCCGGGGCCTCTT
>JAPKZH010000051.1 GCA_026393905.1 Candidatus Aminicenantota bacterium | reverse complement strand
GAGAACCCATCCCAAAAAAGAAAATTTAAAAGATATCTTAGACGAATGCTCACTCATAGACCTCTCCTTGTTTCACTAAAAGCTTATGACAAAACGAGTCTGTTCCTTTTATCTCCGTGCTTTTGTGGAGAATATAAAGAGAAAGATTATTCTATCATATCACCCTCTCCCTTCCTTCGTCACCTAAGGGAGAGAAAAAATATTCAGACGGTTTCGCTTTTCTCGACGAAATAGGCGCCCAGGAAGACCATAACCAGAGAGAATCCGATCATGATCGCTAAGTCAAGGAGGATCGGCAGCGAGGACACTTTGATCAGCGAACCCCTCAGTCCGTCAATCCCGAAAGTCAGAGGGTCGATATAGGAAAGGGCACGGACAAACCAAGGCAGGTTTCCAAGCGGATAGAGAGCTCCCGACAAAAAGAACAGCGGAAAGACGATGAAATTCATGATGATACCGAATCCCTGCATGTCCTTCATTTTGGAGGCGAAGATCAGGCCCAGCCCGATGAAGGTGAACCCGATGAGCAACATGAACAAGAAGGCTAAGAGGAAGGATGCCGGCCCGCTGGCCCGGAAGCCCATGATGACGGAGATGAGGAGAATCAGCAGGCTTTGGATCAGGGCCGTCGTGATTCCGCCGGCGATTCTTCCCAAAACGAGTGAAACCCGGCTGACGGGAGCGACCATGATTTCTTTGAGGAACCCAAACTCCTTGTCCCACAGGACGGACAGTCCCTGCATGGTCGAAGTGAAAAGCAGGGTCATGCCGATAATTCCCGGCACGAGAAAGCGGATATAGTTCACGCCCTGGCCGCCGATGCCGGGGATGGCCATCCGGTTGAAGCCAAGGCCGAGAAAAGCCAGAAAAAACAGCGGCATGATCAGCGATCCGATGATCCGCGATTTGGCCCGGACAAACCTTTTCATTTCCCTTAACCACATGACATAGACGGCCGTCCAGCTGATCATCTCTATCTCCTGCCGTGCCCCGCCATCATCGTCCGGTTGCGCGCGCCCTGGCCCGCCTCATCCTCCCGGATCGTCCGGCCCGTGAAATGGAGAAAAACATCCTCGAGGCTCGGTTTCCTGAGATGGACGCAGGTGACCGTGATGGCGTGACTCTGGGCCAGGGTGACGAGTTCAGGGATCCGCCGCTCCCCTTTCTCCATGGTCATGTTCAGGACATCGTCATGGAGACTATATTTTTTGATCCAGTCGAGGGTCTTGATCTCGTCCATGAGGGAATCGGAATTTCCCTCCAATTCCATGGAGACGACGTCGCCGCCGAGAAGGTCTTTCAATTTAGCAGGCGTATCCAAGGCGACAAACTTGCCGTGGTCCATGATGGCGATCCGGTCGCAGAGATAGTCCGCCTCTTCCATGTAGTGGGTCGTCAGGATGATCGTCACCCGACTCTCTCTATTGAGCTTTTTGACATAATCCCAAATAAGGCGCCTGGTCTGGGCGTCGAGTCCAAGGGTGGGCTCGTCCAGAAAAAGGACCTTCGGCCGATGGATCAGTCCCCTGGCGATCTCCAGCCTCCGCTTCATCCCACCGGAATATTTCTCCACGAGAACGGACGCTTTCTCTTTCAGGTCGACCAGCCTCAGGACCTCATCGATCCTTCTTCTCCTCTCTTCCCTCTCGATGTTGTACATCATCGCATGAAAATCGAGGTTCTCTTTTCCGGTGAGCTTGCCGTCAAGAGCAGGTTCCTGGAAGACGATGCCGATGCTTTTCCTGACGCTGTCCCGGCTCCTGGCCACGTCGAAACCGGCGACCTCAGCATATCCCGACGAGGGTTTAAGAAGGGTCGCCAGCATATTGATCGTGGTCGTCTTGCCGGCGCCGTTAGGCCCGAGAAGCCCGAACAGCTCGCCCTCCGGGACGGAAAAGGCGATATGGTCCACGGCCGTCAGGCCGTTGAATGTCTTGGTCAAATTCTCGACCTTTATTGTATCCATCGACTCACTCCAAGGGGATTGTGTATGATAGCCTGAATCGCGATTTTTCTCAACAGGCCTCCCCTTATCCGCTTGACCGCTCGTTTGTCCTAACAT
>JAPKZH010000448.1 GCA_026393905.1 Candidatus Aminicenantota bacterium | reverse complement strand
AGAAGGCCTTCCGGCCGCCGCTAAAGAGGGGCGGCCAAAAAAATCCTAGTTGGCTTGGGAAAAATTACCGCCAAAGAACAGGGTGATTTTATTCTTGAAGTCGCTGCATCGACAAAAGATCGAGTAGGCGGCGCCGACAAAGACATCGCGAGCCACCTGGATCTTGATCTCGGGCTGGAAATAGGTGCGGCCGATGAAGCTCAGCTTCTCCTTGTCGCAATCGACGCAGTTGCCGATCTCGCGCGTGGCAGAAACTCCCATGACACCCTCATGGGCGCCGATCCAGAGCGGAAAAAGGCCTCTTTTGTTCTTGAAGGGGATGGGGACCTGGACGCCGGCCTGAAGATAATAAAAAACGGGCGCGACGCTGCTTGACTTTTCGCCCCCCGTCGTCAAATTCGTGAACGGGTCTTTATCCTTAAGGAAAACAATTCCGAACCCGACGCCGATGTCAAAAAATTTAAAAATAACGATGCCGCCGCCGAGGCCGAAAGTAAACCCGGAAGAGCTCGTTCTCAAGCTGCTGGCACTCGCGTCTTTCAGAGAAGCGATTCCCAGGTCCATGAGGACAAAAGGCTTGAGCGGGCTGATTTTCTCTTCTTGATAAGGCCGATTCTCTTGGCCGGCAGGTCTGTTTTCCGCCCGGCCGACCAAGCTGAAAGCGGGACGTATAGGCTTGTCGGCCGCCGAGGCTGTGACCAGCGCAGGGAAGACAATAAACATGACAACGGCCAGAGACATGATGAATGGTTTTTTACATGTCATGGATGAATCCTTTTTTCGGAATTAACATTTTATTTTCGATCATTATTGGGCTAGCGTCTGGATGATCTCAAACCGGCAAGGCTGGCGATGAGATGATTCCGGCAGCGCAATAAAGATCATGTCTCCTTCCTGGCTGCTTGGAGAAGGGCGACCGTTGATGGTTACGCGGACTTTGGCCCCGTTGCCTTTGGGCGGCAGCCGAATTCCCAGCCTCTGTGGATGGCTTCCTTCATAGGTTCCCGTAACCCGGTCAAGCATCATTCGATACTGGAGGGTTCGGTCGCGCCACCTGAGCGTCTGGCCAAAGCCTTGTTCCCAGAACTCTTCAGTGACCGTAGGTGCGATAGCGAGAGATCCGTCGAGTCGCAAATCGACTCCGAGCAAAAAGCGCTGAACGATGCGGATCAGGTTGGCCGGATACTCGCAGTATGTGTTGGGGCCGACCGCGGCCACGCCTCCTTTGCCGTCGGGCTGGTACCTCTCACGCCAAAAGTAGTCGTTGTTCCGGCCCGTTTCGCAGACTTTCCGGATTCCCCGCAAAAGTCCCAGAGCATCTCCCATCCGCACTCTCGCCTGCGCGTCGAGATACCATACACGCCCCATCGCGGCTAAATCATGCCGGTCCGGGTGTGTAAATTCCCAGTCCTCGTAGGTTTCCGGTCGCGTGGAGATGCCCGTGGGCATCCCGCCGTAGTAGAAACGCATTTCGTCTTTAAGCTGTGGCCAAAGGATCGCCTGCTGATCAGGCGTCGCCACATCGAGCGCGATAGCCGCCCAATCCACATCCGTCAAGCCGTGGCTCGCGATCAGGCCGCGCTGTGGATGAAAATATTCCGCAAAGTGGTCCTTGACCCAGAAGCGGCTTATAAAATTCTGTCGGATTCGCTCAGCCAATTCCTCGTATCGCTTCACCGCCGTCTCATCTCCGACAAGGCGATTCAGCGCCGCCATCCGGCGGAAAGCGTCCACGGCATGGCATTGGGCGACGCCATCCGATTCGATTCGCGTCGGCCGTTCTATATAATAGCCTGCTCCTTTGACCACTCCTCTATCGTCCGTCAATGAAGCGAGATAATCTGCCGCCAAATTGATCGAGCGAATTTGTGCGACGAGCCATTTTCTATCGAGCGTATTCCTAAAAATGACATCCGCATTTTGGATGTAGGTCGGGCTTGCGAGCGCCGCCAAAGGATTGCCGGGGACCCAGTGGGCATAGAGCCCGCCATTTGAAGCTACGGGGGCCAAATGAGTCCCGTCGCCGGCCTGCTTGCCGGCCAGGTTTGGCAGTATAGCTATCGGCAAAGAGCCATCTTTGCGCTGAAAGGTGCGGACATAATCCCAATTGGCCTTCACCACTTCGACTTGGCCGAGCCAAAGCAGCGCGTCGGTCATCTGATGTCCGTCCAGGGAGGGATAAGTGTAGCCGTAGCCGAATCCCTGGCCGTCCGCGCACACGGACCAATAGCCGAAGTAAATCTTCGGGTTGACTGCCGCCAACACATTCTGCACGGCCGCTCGTTCGTAGGTCTGTGCAATTTCTTGGTCGGGGATTTCTGGTAAAAAAAAGGACGGCCGTTGTTGGCCGGCAAGGACCGCCGCTGCCAGCACGAACAAAATTATGGAAAACTTGAGAATGTGCGCCCTGCTCACCTGACGAAGTCCTTGAGGCAAATATATCGCCAGCCGGCGATCGAGTCAAGGCATTAAAAAAGCGAGAAGGCGAATAATTGCATCAGGCGTGGACATCTAAAAAGCTGATCAAGAAGAGGATAAACGATATACGACACCTCGTTCTCATTATATTCTACGCGAATGGACCGAGAAAAGTTCCCATCGCCTGAAATTCCCGATAAGACAGCCGTTCGTCGGCCTTTCAAGTTGAAAACAAGCCCTGACTCTGATACGCTTATTCATTGGTTTTTAAGTCACTTTCGCGTCTGTGATAATGCCCATGGATCGGCACTTTTTCTTCTAGGTCAGCGATAAAAATGATGCCTGCCCCCTTTCGAAAAATCCGAGTGAAAGCTTCTTTGTTCGTTCTCCTGCTTCTTATCGCAACGACCCTTACGCTCTATGTCGTCACGATCCGGATCATGAAAGAGCATATCCTGAACGAAGTCCTCAAACGGGCCGAATCCATGAGCCGGAGCATCGCCATCGTGGCGGGCTTCAGCTCTCTTTCTCAAGATATCATCGCCCCCGACACATTTGTTTTCCAGAACAAGGATTTGAATCCGGATTTCGAGTATGTCGCCATCGTCGGTCCCAACGATGAGATTCTTGTCCACAGTGATATGAAAAGGGTCGGCACGACATTCGTGCCCTCGGGAGGGATACTGATCAGAAGGGACGCGGAAGGGACGCTAATCAAAGAAGTCCTGGGAAAAACGGGCCGTCTTTTCGAAATCACGAGCCCGATTGTCTTCATGAAAAAAAATCTCGGGTCCGTCGTTCTCGTTGTGAACAGATCCATGCTCACCGGCGCCCAGAAGAAAGCCCAAAAAACCATTGTCTTGATATTTGCCTCGATCCTTCTGGTCGGGATCACCGGCAGCCTCCTTCTTTCATCTTACTTGACCAGGCCTATTCAAGAACTCTCCTCGGGCGTTGAGGAACTCAAGGAAGGAAAAAGGAGCCATCCGCTTCGTGTCTATTCAAAGGACGAACTCGGGAGATTAACCGAGAGCTTTAACGAGATGACGGCCCTCATCACGGCCCAACGGGATCAATTGAACAAATATGCCGGCGATCTTGAAGAGGCCTATGTCTCCACGGTCCGGGTCCTCGCCGCAGCGATCGATGCCAGAGACGACTATACGCTCGGCCATTCGACACGAGTGGCCCAGATCTCAGTCCAAATGGGCAAAGAAATCGGGCTCGGCAGAAACGAGCTTGAAGAACTCGAAATCGCCTGCCTCTTCCATGACGTCGGCAAAATCAAGATTCCCGATTCCATCCTCCTCAAAAAAGGGAAGCTGGAGCCCGCGGAACGAAAGGAAATGATGCGGCACACGGAATATGGCACGGAAATTCTGAGCAAAGCCTCCTCCCTTGCCAAGTATATTCCTGCCGTCCGGCATCACCACGAATGGTACGACGGAACGGGCTATCCGGATGGATTGAGCGGTGATAAAATTCCCCTCCAAGCGGCGATCATGGCCGTGGCGGATGTCTTTGATGCAATGACTTCGGGCAGGCCCTACCGAGAAGCCCATACCGTCGAGGACACGGTCAGAGAAATGAGAGGACAATCAGGAATACAATTTCGTCCCGACCTCATGGATGCTTTCTTGAGGTCCTTGGAAAAACTAAGACTTGGAATTCACAACGGCGGTCGAGGAACGACATGAGGAACGGCTTTTTCCGGATCGCCTTTGTCTTGGGCTGGATTCTCTCCGGGATTCTCCTGACCTCATGCGCCCCTCCAAAAAAGGTGTCTTTCTACCCGCTCATTTATCGGTCCCAACAATATCTCCAGGCGGGAGACTTCCAGAAAGCCATCGACACCTGTCAGGCGACGCATGAGGCATATCCGGATGCACAGACTGTCCTGGATAACTACATCAAAACCCTCCAGGAGATCAAGGCTTCCGCCGATAGATTCTTTGAAACAAAGGATTTTGTTTCGGCCATACGGATTTATTCCCTCCTTTCCAGAAACTTTCCCCGTTTCCAAAAGTTCGAGAAGTCTCTTCCTTTCACCAAAGGATTCTTAGACGCGCAATTAAGGAATTCTAGAAACGGGATCAGCGAGCGACAAGCCCGTCAAGCCTTCGAAGCCGGCGATTCCGACAAAGCGATCGAGGTTTATAACACCCGCTATCTGGAAAATCCGATTGATTCGGATTGGATGGCCGGCTTCATCTCCATCCTTGAAGAAATCAAGCGCACCGGAGATGGAGCATTCTCAAAAGAGAATTTTGTCCTCGCCGGACGGGCATATTCCAGCCTGCTCAAATATTTCAAATCATTCGAAAAATTTCGGGCCTCGCTCTCTTTCTCGCAAAAATCTCTGGATGAGGGACTGAAAGTCTGCCGGACGGAACTCAATAAAAAAGCGCTGGAACAATACCGGAAAGAAAATCTTGCTGAGGCCATCTCGATCTGGCAGGGCTTGTTGACATTCGACCCGGACAATATCGAGACGAAGAAGGCCATCGAAACGGCCACCATCCAGCTCAAAAAAATCAAGAAGCTGACCAGTGACCCTGAAGAACGTTAGGTCAAACGGGCTGGACGTTCGCTGAGTGTCCACAGGCGATAGGCCTTTTCCCCGCCATATCTAATGCAAATGCAATAAACAAAGTGATAATGGATGGGTGGTGCTTAGGCCGTCCTAAAGCCCCCGTAGCGGAGGGGGGCCCCGTCGGCGTTTCCGACGGGGGGAACCGACGGGACTGGTTCCCCGGGGCCCGGGGGCTACGGACGGCCTAAGCGCCACCCGAACGAGGATGTCACTTTAATTATTGCGCTGATATTAAACAAGCTTGACCTCGCCCGCTGCTTATAGATAAAATTCGCTCATTCCTCATTAGGAGATCGCCTGCCATGAAAGAGCCTCTGGAATTATTCATCCCGGGACGCGTCTGCCTTTTCGGAGAGCATTCCGACTGGGCCGGCGAGTACCGACGCCAGAATGCGGATATCGAAAAAGGCCACACCATCCTGACCGGGACAAACCAGGGCATTTTTGCCCGGGTCAAAAAGCACATGGACGCCCTTGTCATCCGCTCCACGATGCCCGACGGGCGCATTTTCGGCCCTCACACCATTCCCATGGACCTCAGCGCCTTGATCGAAGAAGCGGAAAACGGAGGCTTTTTCAGCTATGCCGCCGGCGTCGCCTATCAGATCCTCACCCATTATCATGTCCGAGGGCTCGAGATCGACAATTACGCCACGAACCTTCCCATCAAAAAAGGGCTGTCATCCTCGGCCGCCATCTGCGTCCTGGTGGCCAGGGCCTTCAACAAGCTCTTCGACCTTAAAATGACCGTCCGCGGCGAAATGGAAGTCGCTTACCAGGGCGAGATCCGGACGCCGTCGCGGTGCGGCCGCATGGACCAGGGATGCGCCTTCGGCAGCCGGCCCGTCCTGATCACCTACGACCGGGAGCTCCTCAACATCCGAGAGCTGCGCGTTAAAAAAGACATCCATTTCGTCATCGTCGATTTGAAAGGCGAGAAGGACACGATGGAAATCCTGCGCAGCCTCAACCGCTGCTACCCCTATGCCGAAACAGATGTCGAAAAGGGCGTCCAGCACTATCTCGGCCCGGTCAACAAGGAAATCAATATGAACGCCATCGAAGCCCTCAGCGATGGAGACGGCGAGCGGCTGGGCGGATTGATGACCAAAGCCCAGCGGTTGTTCGATAAATACATGATCCCGGCCTGCCCTTCGCAGCTCACCGCCCCGCTACTTCATCGAGCGCTCGCCTACCCCGCGCTCCAGCCCTATATTTTTGGCGGAAAAGGCGTCGGATCCCAGGGCGATGGATGCGTCCAGTTCGTCGTCAAAGACAAGGACTCCCAGAAGAAAGTGATGGAGATCCTGGAAAAAGAGCTCGGCTGCGAAAGCTTCACCCTGGATATCATGGCCGCCCGGGGCGTTCGGAAAGCCGTCATCCCCGCGGCCGGCTTCGGAACCCGCCTCTTCCCGGCCACTAAGATCATCAAGAAAGAGCTGTTTCCGGTCGTCGACGAGAACGGGATCGCCAAGCCCATCATCCTGGCCATCGTCGAAGAAGCGCTCAGCGCCGGGATCGAAAAAGTCTGCCTCATCGTCCAAAAGGGCGATGAGGGGCTGTTCGAGGACCTTTTCAACGGTCAGCTCTCCGTCGAGCACTACAACAAGCTGCCCCAGCGGTTCAAAGAATACCACGACGAGCTCCTCGAGATCGGCAAGCGCGTCAGCATCATCACCCAGGACCGTCAGGAGGGCTTCGGCCACGCCGTCTGGTGCGCCAAGGACTGGGTCGGCGATGAGCCGTTCTTCCTGATGCTCGGCGACCATTTGTATAAGTCCTCGGAAAGCGGAGTCCCCTGCGCCCGGCAGCTGATGGACATGTACGAAAAATACCAGACCAACATCGTGGCCGCCCAACTCACCCCGGAATCCTTAATCAGCAATTTCGGCACGCTGGCGGCGGCCTGGCGCGACAAGGACGACTGGATCCTCGGCGTCACGGAGTTCTGTGAAAAGCCGACCGTGGATTATGCCAAAAACAACTTGAGAGTGGAGGGACTGCCGGAGGATCAGTATCTCTGCATTTTCGGGCAGTACATCCTCAAGCCGGAGCTCTTCAGGATCCTGGAAGACAACATTGAAAACAACGTCCGGGAAAGGGGTGAATTCCAGCTGACATCGGCCCTGGAGACGCTCCGGCAGGCCGATGAATTCCTGGCCTATATCACGCGCGGGCGGCGGTTCGACACCGGCCTCCCGAACGCTTATCTTGAAACGATCACGAAATTCGGGAGCTAAAAATGAGAAGAAAATTATCCTTGGCCATCATCCTGATCGCCCTGGCCGTAGTTCTTCCCGCCTGTCTCCCCCCGATGCGTCTGGCCGAGGGGCCGAAGGAAGCCGTCGAGATCAGCATCATTCCCAAGCCCCTGCAGATGGAAAAGCTGACCGGCAATTTTGCCATCGCGCCGACCACCCAAATCTTGATGCCCGCTAACGACAAGGGAGCAGAGCAGGCGGCTCAATACCTGGCGGACCGGCTGAGAAAGGCCACGGAATTCGACCTCCCCATCCAGAGCAGCACAGGATCGATGCCCCTGCAGTCCATCCAGCTTAAAAGCATTTATAATCCCTCCTTGAGCCCTGAAAGCTATCAGCTGACGGTCAGCACCGACCTCATCACGATCGAAGCACCGGGGGCCCAGGGTCTTTTCTATGGCGTTCAAACGCTCATCCAATTGCTGCCCGTGCAAGTCTATTCGGGCCGGAAAGTCCCCACCATCACCCTGCTAGTGCCCTGCATCAAGGTCAGCGACACGCCGCGATTCGGCTGGCGCGGCATGATGCTGGACGTTTCCCGTCACTTTTTCACCAAGGAATTCGTCAAGGAATACATCGACTACCTGGCCATGCACAAAATGAGTATCTTCCACTGGCACCTCACCGACGACCAGGGCTGGCGCATCGAGATCAAGAAATATCCCAAGCTGACCGAAGTCGGCGCTTGGCGGGTGGACCGCGAGGACATGCCTTGGAATAACAGGGAACCTCAGAAAGCGGGAGAGGCGGCCACGAACGGCGGCTTCTACACCCAGGATGACATCAAGGAGATCGTCGAGTATGCCAGGAGCCGGTTCATCACGGTCATCCCCGAGATCGAAATGCCGGGCCACTGCCTGGCCGCCATCACCTCTTATCCGCAATATTCCTGCACCGGCGGACCGTTCACCGTGCCGCCCGGCGGCGTCTGGCTGATCAAAGACGTCTACTGCCCGGGCAATGAAGAGACTTTTGAGTTTTTGCAGAATGTCCTGGCCGAGGTCATCAGCCTCTTCCCCGCCGAATATATCCATATCGGCGGCGATGAAGTGGATAAATCCACGTGGAAACAGTGCCCGAAATGCCAGGCGCGGATCGCGGCCGAGGGACTTAAAAACGAGGAGGAGCTGCAAAGTTATTTCGTCCGCCGGATCGAAAAGTTTTTGAACGCGAACGGCAAAAGGCTCATCGGTTGGGATGAAATCTTGGAAGGCGGACTGGCGCCGAATGCGACCGTCATGTCGTGGCGGGGCATGGAAGGCGGCATCGCCGCCGCCAAGTCGGGGCATGATTGCGTGATGACGCCCACCTCTCACTGCTACTTTGATTATTATCAAGGAGATCCGGGCCTGGAGCCGCTGGCCATCGGCGGGTATCTCCCCCTCAGCAAGGTATATTCCATCGAGCCTGTGCCGGCGGACCTGTCTGCCGAAGAGGCCAAGCGCATACTGGGAGGGCAGGCTAACTTGTGGACAGAATATGTTTCGACGCCATCGCATGCCCAATACATGACGGTGCCGCGGATCGCGGCCATGGCTGAAGTGACCTGGTCGGCCAAAGAGCTCCGCAACTGGGAAGATTTCCAGGGAAGGCTGAAAAGG
>JAPKZH010000209.1 GCA_026393905.1 Candidatus Aminicenantota bacterium | reverse complement strand
TCTCAAAGCGAGGCGGCCAACGGATATCAAGAATTAAAACCTTTTCTTCAAGCTTAACCTTTCTTTGCTAAAAGGAGGAGTCTGGGGGGAGATTTCTTTCATTGTTTTTTGGGCAAGCGCAGGATGCTTGTGCCCGGTATTTCAAACGATCCGCCTGGATAATCGACTTTCTTGGAAATGGGATTCATGTTTAAGGCCAGGATGCCGTCGGCCGTCTCGACAAGAAACACTCCCGGCACCGCGAGATTCAGGCTGAGCGGTATTTTTCTCAACACGTCTTCGCCGATGCAGTCCTGGATGCCGTCCTTCAAAAAGCGCATGGGCAAATTGTGGGCGACCATCCAACTCTCCTCCTCCGGCCTCAGGTCCATGGGGCCAAAATAGGCAAAGACCCGGCCTTTGCCCAGACGGCGCATCCAGGCGACCTTGCCTTTGGCGGCATAGCCCATGGAGAGAAGCGGTTCCGCATCCGCGGATAGCGCGGTGAAGGCCCGCGTGACAAAAACAGATTGAAGCGACGCAATCGAGGGAAGACGCTTCGCCGCATCGACGGATAATTCCGTGATGCCCTGGATTTCATCCGAAGCCGACGTCAGTCCGACGAGGCTGTCAAAGGCCCTCGGGTCGCCGTCCCAATCCGACGGCCGGCAGCTGAGGGCAAAGAGAACGCCGCCGTTTTCAACCCAGGCTTGAATCGCGGCCAGGGTCCGACTCTCCAGGATGCTCACTCCGGCCAAAACCAGGACTGCCTTTCCTTCAAGGGCTCCTTCTTGGACGAGACGGTCATCGAGAAAATCGTAATCCACGAAACGGCGGATATCGGCGGCAAGGTCGCCAAACGCCTCCCGCTCCCGAACCGCGTCTCGGGAAGTTGAAGTCGGGAAAAACAAGCCGACATCAATCACGGGCGTCGTCGTCTTCTGCAATTCCTGGTAAGAGACGTGGTGGCGGCCGCCTTCCCCGATCACCGGCTTCCCTTCTTTAAGGCCGATCAGTTCGGGCGTATGATACAAAAACAACTGCCGGGCGCCGGACGCGACGGCATTGAACAGCCGTCCCAGCATTCCCACCGGAGTCACGGCCGAGGCGGGCTCATGCCCGAAATACGTTCCATAGAATCGGCAGGCCGACCCGACCAGCCGCGTCAGGCGGACGTTGTGCGGGAACGAGCTGGATTCGTTGGTGATGCAAATCCCACCGCCATATTTGGCCGCGATTTTCGCCTGGGCGCTGAAGTCCGAGCCGTGCTCGGGCGACATATCGCCGCCGGTACAGAGATAGATCTCGGTGCTGGGAAAAATTTCGCGGGCCGCCGACATCCAGAAGTCGGCGAAATTGGTCATGGAATCACGGTACCAGCGAATGAGCTCCTGCCAAGCCCGCGCCGAGGGCGCCTGCTGAGGGAGAAAAGGCGTTATCTCCTCGAAAGACGAATAACGGCTTATCCAAGCGCTGTTCAAGGCTTGGAGGTCTTCGTTATAGAGCTCTCTCAGGGCCCGGCGAAAATCTGCGGCGGCTAGCGGGTCCCCGCACCAATAACCTCCGTGGGAATGATATTCACCGGGCCAGTTTCCGAGCACGGAGTAGATGGCTTCTCCATAATCGCCCGAGATCCCTAGGTTGATGGATTCCAGGACATCCATCGGCAGATAGTGCTCGGCGAACTTTTGAAGATAGCCGCGCACATAATCGCGGAGGCGCGGACTCCAGATCGAAGGGATGGCGCTGTCGCGGCCGTGCTCGAGACAGCGGAGCATGACGATCTGCGGATCGCGGCGGACAAAATCCGGAGTGGCGTACCAGGGACCGGCGATGATGAACGGGACCCACTTGATGCCGTGCTTTTTGAACAGGGACGCATCCGCATCATATTCCGACCAGTCCAGTTTGCCAGGTTCCTTCTCGACCTTGTTCCAGAAGATATATGTCTGGATGCTCGTCACGCCCATTTGCTTAAAAAGCTCGAGCCGCTCCTCGGCGTCTTTATCCGTATGGCTGATAGTGCAGACTGTG
>JAPKZH010000260.1 GCA_026393905.1 Candidatus Aminicenantota bacterium | reverse complement strand
GTGCCTCCCCGGTCCGAGGTAAAGACGATCTCCCGGCCGGTCGGCGACCAGGAGGGGGCCGTGTCGATGCCTGGATTGAACGTCAAGCGTTTGATGGCGAAGCTCTTGCGCTTGATATTGTCGTCTGTCGCCTCGGCCGTGTAGATTTCCGCGTTGCCGTCCATGGTGGACGAGAAGGCCAGCTTTTTGCCGTCCGGCGACCAGGAGGCGGAGAAATTGTTGCCTTTGATCGAGACGGCCGTCCTCACCCCTTCGTAGATATTCAGGATATACAGCCCCGGAACGAGATTCTGAAAGGATGTATAAGCGATCTTTTTGGCGTCGGGAGACCAGGTCGGCGAATAGTCAACGACCTTGTTGAAGGTAAGCCGCGTCGCGTTGGCGCCGTCGTAGTCCATCATGTACAGCTCGTCGTTGCCGTCCCGGTTGGAAACGAAGGCGATCTTCGAGGTAAAGATGGGTTTTTCGCCGTAGGATTTCATGATCTCATCGGCCATCCTGTGGGCCAGGTAGCGGACGTCGGTCTTTTTGGCCTGGTAGCGTTTGCCGGGGAGGATCTGCCGTTGGGACTTGACATCGTAGAAGTACCGCTCAAAAACGAGGTCTCCTCCCTGCCCTTCCGAGGCGTCGCCGACGAAGAGGACGTTGGCCTGGATCGATTCCCAGTCCTTGAAAAATATATTTTTTGGGTCGAGCGGCCGGACGTAACTGTAATAGCTTTTGGGGACAAGCTGAAAGATCCGGGTGTATTTGATGTCGTCGGACAGGACTTGATGGATCTCGTCGGAAGCGGCTTGGATTTGGGCCGACGACGAGCTCGCCACGAACTTGGGCAGGGCGAACGAGATGGCCGGCATCCCGCTGGTAATGGTCATCACGACGTCCTGCTGGGAAAAAACAAGCCAGGCCGCGGCCAGGACCAGGATTCCACAGGCAATGATTTTTGTTGTTTTCATTTGGAATGCTCGAAAATGAGGATGATGCCCAGATACTGCTCGTCATAATCGGCCGGGAGCGGCGGGAAAGGTGCCGAATTCATGATTGCCCGGACGGCCGAGGAATCGAAGGCCCTGACATTGCTTGACTCCCTGACCTCCACATTGGAGATCGTCCCGTTTCTGAAGATGCGAAAATAAACCGCCGTCTGGAGGGTCCCTTCGACGCCGGGATCGACCAGGGCGGTGAACCAATTGGAAGAAATCCGGTCCCTGATGATCTGAAGATAATACTGGTAGGGGAAATTCGAGAGCCCGATCTGCCCTGCCAGACCCGACCCCGTCCCTTCGCCGAAGCCGGGCCCGCCGGCGCCGATGGTTAAGCCTGAACCCTGGCCTGTCCCCGGTTTCGTGCCGGCCGCCCCGCCCGATTCCGTCTCCGTGCTTGGCGCGGCCTTCGCCTTGGCATCCGGCTTGGAGATGACGGCCTGCTTGTCCGATTTTTTCTTGGGCTCTTTTTTCGGCTTATCGACGGGATAGCGCAGGGAAGACTTCGGAGTTTCCTGGAGCTTTTGGGCGGTCGTCAGGTCTCGCAGGGTCTGTTTTTTGATCTCCGTCGCGGCCAAAGAGGCTTTTGGCGCCGCCTTTGCGCCACCACCGCCTCCTCCTCCTCTTCCTCCGCCCCCCGGCATGCCGACAAAGTTGAGGGGGATATAATGGATCACACCTTTGCTCGACGGCTTGGGAAGGTGGGGCGAGGCGATGATGATGGTGAATAGGACGACATGGGCCGTGGCGGAAAAAATCATCGCCCTTTGCAAAGCCTTGGGATTGATCGCTTGTCGGGCCGTCATTTCTTGTTTTCTTTGGCCTCTTTGGGCTGGGTCATCAGGCCAAGAAGTTCGATGCCGGCTTTTTTGATGATGTCCATGATCTGGACCACATATCCGTAGGGAAGGGTTTCATCGGCCTGGAGATAGATGACCTTTTTTTGCTTCCCGTAATAATATTCCTGGATGCGTCGTTCCAGGAGGTTGATGTTGAACACGGAATTTCCGATATGAATGAATTTGTCCGGCGTCACGGTCAGGCGCAGCCCCTCCTCGGCCGGTGCGGTGTCGGTCTCGGCCTGGGGGAGGCTGACGCCGATCCCCGACTGCATCATCGGCGTGGTGACCATGAAGATGACGAGCAACACCAGCATGACGTCGACAAAAGGAGTGACGTTGATTTCCGAGAGAGACGTGCCGATTTCTCTCTTGGCTCGGATGGACGGAAGCTTAGGAAGAACCATACAATCTATCTGCGATGCTTAAGAGTTCAAGCGAAAAATCCTCCATCTCTGAGATCTGGTCTTTGATGCGGTGGAGGAATGTGTTATAGGCGATGACGGCGGGAATGGCGGCAAACAGCCCGAAGGCCGTAGCGATTAGAGCCTCGGCGATGCCCGGGGCTACCGAGATCAGGCTGGCCGACCGCGTCGCTTCAATTTTCATGAAGGCGTCCATGATGCCCCAGACCGTTCCGAAGAGGCCGATGAAAGGCGTGACGCTTCCCGTTGTGGCCAGAAACGACATCATCTTTTCCATGCGGGACACTTCGGCGTTCGAGACTTTGGTCATGGCCCGGTTCAGGTTTTCCAACCGGGTGAAACTTTGGTTTTCGGACGGATTGGATTTGGCCAGGTAGGACATCTCCTTGAAACCAGCCTGAAAGATGGCGGCGAGGGGGCTGGCCTCATACTTTTTCGTCGCCTCTTGGACGTCGGCAAGGTTCCGGCTCTTCTTGTAGACGGACAAAAACCTTTGCGATTGGGCGGACGCGGACTTGAGGGATTTCCTCTTGAAGATGATGATCGTCCAGGAGAAGACAGAAAAAAAGAGGAGGACGAGCAAAATGGCCTGGACGACGAGGCTGGCGCCCGTGATGAGCTTGAAAATATTCATGATACGTCTTTACAAAAGTAGCATAGGCAGGGGGGATTGTCAAATTAAGGGCTATTCAAGCAGGCGGGAGAGGATATCGACGGCGACCTCCTTGGCCTGTTCGCCGCTCTCCGCGGTCGGGCCGACGCAGGAGGGGCAGCCGTCCTGGCAGGGGCAGGCCGCGATCGTCTTCAGGCAGGTCTCGAGCAGCCGTTTTTCCAGGTCGAAGAGCGAAGGGCTGAGGCCGATGCCGCCCGGATAGTTGTCGTAGATGAAGATGTTCGGTTCGAAATCCATCTCGAAGTAAAACGGCGTGCCGTGGAGGGGCTCGATTTTTGCCAGCATGTCCTTGGGCGGCACGGATTCTCCCGTCGAGTTGTCGCCGATGGAGGCCCCGATGTCGTGGAGGTCGCACATCAGGAACAGCGGCGAGACGTGGTGAAGGATGTAGGCCAGGCCGTAGAGTCCGTTGATTTTTTGCTCGGATGAGAAGGGCAGAGCTTGGAGGATCGAGGCGGGAACCGTCAGCCAGTAGGACGTCGTGTGCATCTCATTCTGGGGAAGGCTGAGGTCGCCGGCCCCGACATTTTCCATGGTGTGGAACTTGATCTTCTTGAAGCCCACGACCTGGGTGGCGACGTGGACCTCGCCGTGGGCGGTGTCGAAGCGGTCCAGCCGTTTCTTGTCAAAGATGTCCAGGATCTTGATCTTGGTGTAGTCGATGGCGTCTGTGTAGTAATCGACGTCGGTCTTTTTGACATAGGCCTTCCGCTGCTCGTAATCGAGCTCCTCGACAAAATACCGCTCTCCCTCGCAGATATAGATGGCCTTGGGATGGAGGGTGGTCAGGGCCGAAGTGAAATCGACCTCGGCGATGGCTTTCGTTCTTTCCGTGGCGTCGACGACGACGAAATTGTCGGAGCTGATGCTGCGCAGGCTGATGCCGTCGGCGGGGTAGGCCTCCGACGTCCAGTACCACTTGTCCTTGGAATGGTGGACGAGCTGGTCCTCTTCGAGAAACTTTAGGATCTCGCCGATCTCGACGGTGCCGAATTTTTCGCCGTCCCGGAAGGGGAGCTCGAACGCCGCGCATTCGACATGGTTGATCAGGATGGAGAGGTTGTCGGGATTGATCAGGGCTTTCTCAGGGCTCTTGGAGAAGAAGTAATCCGGATGGTTGACGATGAACTGGTCGAGGGGAGAGCTGGAGGCGACGAGCACGGCGGCGGACATCCCCGTCTTGCGGCCGGCCCGGCCGGTCCGCTGCCAGGTGCTGGCGATCGTTCCCGGATAGCCGGCCAGCACGGCCACATCCAGCGTCCCGATATCGATCCCGAGCTCGAGGGCGTTCGTGGAAACGACGCCGAGGATCTTTCCCTCCCGCAGACCTTTCTCGATCTCCCGGCGTTTAAGGGGAAGGTAGCCGCCCCTGTAGCCGCGGATGAGCCCTTCGTCCTTAATCGTCTTTTCGATGTCTTCCTTGAGATACGTGACGAGCACCTCCGTGATCAGGCGGCTCTGGGCGAAGACGATGGTCTGCAGGTTGTTTTTGAGGAAGAGAGAGGCGACGCGCCGGGCCTCGTTGACATACGAGCGGCGGATCCCCAGGAACCTGTTGACGACGGGCGGCGTGTAGAAGAGGATGTATTTTTCGCCGCGGGGAGCGCCGTTGTTGTCGATCAGGGCCACGGGCGCTTCGATCATTTTTTCGGCCATCTCCAGAGGGTTGGCGATGGTGGCCGTGCAGAGGACAAACTGCGGCGACGAGCCGTAGAACTGGGCGATCCTCTTCAGTCGCCTGAGGACATTGGCCAGGTGGCTGCCGAAGATGCCGCGGTAATTATGCAGCTCGTCGATGACGATGTATTTCAGGTTTTCAAAGAGCTTGATCCATTTCGTGTGGTGGGGCAGGATGCCGGCGTGGAGCATGTCCGGGTTGGTGAGGACGATGTGGCCGCGGGCCCGGATGGCCTTCCGCGCGTCCTGGGGCGTGTCGCCGTCATAGGTGAAAATGCGAATCTCTTCAGAAAGGAGTTTGATGGTCTCGTCGAGCTCCGCCCGCTGGTCGTTGGCCAGGGCCTTGGTCGGGAACAGGTAGAGCGCGCGGGCCGAAGGATTCTTGAGTATGGAATCCAGGACGGGCAGATTGTAGCATAGAGTTTTTCCCGAGGCCGTCGGCGTGACGACCACGACATTCTTTCCCTGCTGAAGAGTTTCCCAAGACGAATATTGATGGGTGTAAAGCCTCTCGAAGCCCTTTTCCCGAAAAGCCTTGATCAGCGCGGGGTGGATTTCCTTCGGGTAGTCCTGGTAGCTCCCCTCTTGGGCGGGAAGATGCTTGATCGCCCGGAGCGAATCATTCTTGAGGCTTATCTCTCTCAGCATCTCCAGATTTGTGTCCGGCGGGTAAATTTGTCGGGGTCAAACCTAAACATTAAACACCTCCTGTTTCTAAGTATTTTTTATTATTTTTTTTAATTTTGTGTTTTGACCCCGGTTCTGGTCCCCGTCGAGTCTTAATCGGTAATTTTGGGCGAAACTCGTTGGTTGTTTGGTGATCGCAAATAGGCTAAAATAAAAGGTTATGCTCAAAGAAATCGTCGTCAAGAAGGCGGCCCAGCACAACTTGAAGCAGATCGATGTCCGCCTGCCGCGCAACCGCCTGATCGTCGTGACCGGGCCGAGCGGGTCCGGCAAATCTTCGCTGGCTTTTGACACGCTGTTTGCCGAAGGCCAGAGGCGGTACATCGAATGCATGTCGGCCTATGCCCGCCAATACATGAAAATGATGGAGAAGCCCGAAGTGGAATCCATCGAGGGGATCTCTCCGGCGATCTCCATCGACCAGAAGACGATTTCCTCGAACCCCCGTTCGACGGTCGGCACGGTCACGGAGATCTATGATTTGCTCAGGCTGCTGTTCGCCCGGGTCGGCACTCCCCACTGCCCGAGCTGCGGCCGGCAGGTCAGCCCCCAGACCGCCGACCAGATCGTCCGAAGGATTCTGGATTCCGGCTCCGGGGAAAAAGTGAAAATCCTGGCACCCGTCATCCGGGGCCGGAAGGGTGAATACCACAGGCTTTTTGACAGGCTCAGGAAAAAAGGCTTCCTCCGGATCCGCGTCGACGGCCGATTCCGGGACCTCGAAGACAATATCATCCTGGAAAAAACCAAGAAGCATACGGCGGAAGTCCTGGTGGATGAGATCCGCTTGTCCACGGCGTCACGCCCGCGCCTGGAAGAAGCCGTCGATCGTGCGCTTGAAATTTCCGAGAGCGAGGTCCTTCTGCTCGGAGACCCCGACCGGGAATCCTATTATTCCTTGAAGCTCCGCTGCCCTTGCTGTGAGATCAGCCTGCCCGAGCTCGAGCCGCGCAATTTCTCCTTCAACAGCCCCTACGGAGCCTGCCCGAGATGCCACGGGCTGGGCTTCGAGACCGTGTTGAATGAATGGGGCGAGGTGGAGCTGTCCGAAGAGGTCTGTCCCCAGTGCCGAGGCAGCCGGCTGAAGCCGGAAAGCCTCTCCGTGAAAATCGGAGGGAAAAATATTCATGAATTGAGCGCTCTCGCCGTGACCGGCCTGATCGCCGAAATGGAGTCCTTCACCTACACCTCCGCCCAAGAGATCATCGCCGCCAAGATCCAGAAGGAGATCATGTCCCGCCTGAACATCATAACCGAGCTGGGGATGTCCTATCTCCAGCTCAGCCGGACGACCGGCTCTCTTTCGGGCGGAGAGGCGCAGCGGGTGCGGCTGGCGGCCCAGGTCGGGGCGCGCCTGCGGGGCATCCTCTATGTCCTCGATGAGCCGACAATCGGCCTCCATCAGAGAGACAATAAGCGGCTGATCGACCTGCTCCGCAAGATCCGCGACGATGGGAATTCTGTGCTCGTCGTGGAGCATGATGAACAGACCATCCGTTCGGCGGATTTTATCCTGGACCTGGGGCCCGGAGCCGGCGAGCAGGGCGGGTTTATCGTCGCCGAGGGCAGTCTTAGCCGGATCCTTGGCTCTCCCGATTCCTTGACGGCCAAATACCTAAGGGGCGATATGAAGGTCCCCGTCCCCCCGGAACGACGGCCGCCGAAAGGATGGCTGGCGATCCTCAAAGCCGGGGAGCACAACCTCAAGGATATCAACGTCCGCATCCCGTTGTGCTGCATGACCGCGGTCACGGGAGTCTCGGGTTCGGGGAAAAGCACCCTCGTTTACGATATCCTCTACCGGAGCCTGCAGAACAAGCTCCATAAAGCCGCCCAGAGAGTCGGCATTCATCAGGAGATCCGGGGTGTGGACCAGATCGACAAGGTCATTTCCGTCGACCAGAAGCCGATCGGCCGGACGCCGCGCTCCAATCCTTCGACATACACCGGGCTTCTCACCGCCCTCAGGGAGCTCTTCGCCCGGACGCAGGAAGCCATGATCCGGGGATACACCGTGAGCCGCTTCAGCTTCAACCTGGCCGGCGGCCGCTGCGAAGAATGCCAGGGAGCGGGGGTCAAGCGGGTGGAGATGCATTTTTTGCCCGACGTGTTCGTCACCTGCGACCGCTGCGGAGGGATGAGATACAATAAAGAGACGTTGGCGGTCCGCTACAAGGGCAAGAATATCGCCGATTTCCTGGCGATGACAGTCGATGACGCCTATGAATACCTGAAGGCGCAGCCGGAGCTGAAAAGAAAGCTGGCGACGCTCAAAAAAGTGGGGCTGGGATACATTCGGCTGGGCCAGCCGGCGCCGACTCTCTCCGGCGGTGAAGCCCAGCGCATCAAGCTGACCAAGGAGCTGGGCCGGAAAAACACCGGCCGGACGCTTTTTCTCCTGGACGAGCCGACGACCGGCCTCCACTTCCATGATGTCCGCAAGCTGCTCGAGCTCTTGTCCGAGCTGGTCAGGCTGGGCAATACGGTCGTGATCATCGAGCATAACCTTGAAGTTATCAAGGTTTGCGACTATATTATAGACCTGGGCCCTGAAGGCGGAGAGGACGGCGGCCGGGTCGTCGCGGCCGGGACTCCCGAGACGATAGCGGCCGCAGAGGACTCTCACACAGGGCGGTTTTTGAGAAAGGCGCTGGCCGAGACGGTTTCGCCCTCTTAGGAAAGAACGATGGCTTTTCATGATATCGCCGGCAACAGCCGGGTCAAAAAAATCTTGAAGCTTTCCCTGCAGCGGCAGCGGGTGCCCAATTCCATGCTTTTTTGCGGTCCCCAGGGCGTCGGCAAAAGAAATGCCGCCCTGACCTTGGCCAAAGCCCTGAACTGCCTGGAAAAGACCGATGATGCCTGCGAGGAATGCCTGCATTGCCGGGCCATTCACGGGGGGAATTTTCCCGATGTCATCGAGATCGTCGCCGCCGGCGATTTCATCAAGATCGATCAGATGCCGATCGTCAAGCAGTTGGCCTATCTGAAACCGATGTCGGGCAGACGCAGGGTCTTCCTCGTGGACGAAGCCGAAAAAATGAACGAGGAGTCGGCCAATTCGATCCTGAAGGTGCTGGAGGAACCGCCGCTCTTCACCCATATCATCCTGATCACCGAGAACCCCGCGTTTATTCTCCAGACGGTCAAATCGCGGTGCCAGGTCCTGAGTTTTTCTCCGGTCTCTAAGGACGAGATCGAGCAAGCGCTCCGGGACAGAGGCTACGAAGAGGAAAAGGCCAGGATCATGGCCCTTCTTGTCCGGGGCAACCTGGAGCAGGCGCTGGGGCTGGAATGGGAAGAGATCCAGAGGAGACGGCAGGAAGCCTGGGAGCTTTTCCACGCCCTCATCAGCCGCGGCGAATCTTCCCTTTTCTTGAGAAAGTATGCCTTCCAAAAGCGGAATGTGGTCAAAGAGGACCTGGAACAGATGCTGGAGCTGTTTTCCTCTTTCTGCCGCGATTTCGTCTTGATGAAGGAGAACGGCGATCCTGCCCTGCTCTTCAATCCGGACTATGAAAGCCGGATCCGGGAGGGCGAGAAATATTTGAGCTATGAACAGACGCTCCGCACCTTGGACGGAATCGATGTTGCGATGACGTCCCTCGGCCGGAACATGAATATCGGCCTGCTGGCGAGCGCTCTGTATTCCCGCATGATAGGATGAAACCATGTCCGCATTAGTCTGTTTGTTATCCGAGCGAACGGGAAAGATGATCCGCGCCCAAAAGGGCGACATCGAGATCCAGATGGGCGATCTCTGCCTGGTCGAATCCGAGTTCGGCGGCGACATGGCCACGGTGACGGACGTCTCGAGCGAGGTCTGCCGACATCCGAAGATGGCCCAGGAAGCGCCCAAGATCATCAGGAAGGCCACAGAGGACGATACGCGCAAGTTCAGCTGGCTCCGGGAAAGGGAGAACCGGGCTTTTGACCTCTGCCAGCAGCGGATCAAGAGCCGGAACCTGGGCATGAAGCTGACCGCGGTCCGCTATTTTTTTAACGAGAAAAAGGGCGTCTTTTTTTATACCGCGGACGGCCGCATCGATTTCCGTCAACTGGTCAAGGACCTGGCCAAGGAGCTCAAGATGCGGATCGAGATGAGGCAGGTGGGCGTCCGGGACGAGGCGAAGATCGTCGGCGGGCTGGGGGTCTGCGTCCGACCGTTGTGCTGCGTGAGCTTCATGAAGTCCTTTGAGCCCGTGACCATCCAAAAGGCCCGCAAGCAGCAGATCGTCATCAACCCGACCAAGATTTCCGGGTTGTGCGGCCGCCTGATGTGTTGTCTGGCTTTTGAAGAAGAGAGCCGCGGCCGGATGTATTCCGAGTCAGAGACGCTGATCGAAGATTAAATTTTTATTGCTTCTTCTGAACTTTATTCCGGGTTATTGCGTAAATATAAATGTCAAGAAGACGGAAGAGGTTTACCATGAAAAAGTGGATTTTACGCGGAATCGCCTCCCTTTTCATCCTGATGTTTTTCTATTTCCTCTTTGCCTGCGGTAAGAAACAGGTGGCGAACAAGATCGTCGCCGTCAGCCGGGGCGATATCCAGGAAAAGGCTCTGGCCGTCGGCACCATCGATCCGGAAAAAGAAACCAAGGTGAAATCGACCATCCCGGGAATCGTTGCCGAAGTGCTTTTCAAAGTGGGCGACCCCGTGAAAATCGGGGCGCCCCTTTTCAAAATCTCCCCCAACCCGACGCCGCTCGAATACGTGGAAGCCCGGCGCAGCATGGAAATCGCGGAAGTGACCATGAACAAGCTGAAGGCCGACTGGGAGCGGCAGATGCAGCTGTTCAAAAGGGCCTTGGTCTCACAGTCCAATATGGAATCCGTCGAGAGCTCATACCAGGAAGCGAACCTCAGGTACAAGACCGCCATGGAGCGGCTCGAACTCCTGGAAAAGGGGCGGATCCATATGTCTAACCGGGAGATCGATTCCATCATCAAGGCCCCCATCGACGGAGTGATCCTCTCCCAGAACGTGTTCCAGGGAGATCCTGTCGTGCCGCTGACTAACTATCAGCCCGGCACCGAGCTCTGTTCCCTGGCCGATATGGAAAGCCTGCGGTTCAAGGGCACCGTGGACGAGATCGACGTCGGCAAGATCGCCTCCGGAATGGACGCCGAGATCCAGATTGGGGCCCTGCCCGATACGAAAATCGGCGGAAAAGTCGAGCGGATCTTTCCCAAAGCCAAGAAGGAAGGAAACGCCACCTTGTTTGACATCGAAATCTCCATCGGCAAAACCGGCGGGCAGACCCTGCGTGCCGGTTTTTCGGCGACGGCCAGCATCCGGATTCGCGACCGCAAGCAGGTCCTGATGCTCCCCGAGCGCCTGATCATTTTCGACAACGGCAAGCGCTTCGTCGAAGTCCCCGAAGGCGAGGGCAAGGGCGAACAAAAAATCCGCAAGGTGGAGATCCAGACCGGCCTCTCCGACGGCCTGAACATCGAGATCCTCTCCGGCCTGAAAGAGGGCGACAAGGTGGTCGAGAAGCCTCCCCGCGAAATCAAGTGACCCGGTAAATAGGCGGCCAAGCCCATGATCGGCATCTTCTTCCGCAACCTTTTCCGGGACCTCGTCCGCCAGCCGATGAGGACCGCGTTAACCCTTTCCGGCGTCGTCTGGGGCACGTTCTCCGTCGTCCTCTTGATCGCCTTTGGCGATTCGGTCTCCAAAGCCCAGATCAAGCGGTTCCACGGAATGGGGCAGGGGATCGTCCTCGCCTTTCCTTCGCGGACGACGCTTTCCTGGCAGGGTTTTCTTAAGGGCAAGGCCGTGCGGATCACGCCGGAGATGGTCGAGGCGGTCCCGGAAAAAGTCCCCGGTATCGAACTGATCAGCCCCGAGTTCGTCGGCAGCCGCCTCATCAGCTACGGGCGGAAGGAATACCGGAACACCGTCCGCGGTATCAACCCCGGGTTCGAGTTGATGCGGAACACGATCGCCGAGAAAGGCCGGTTCATCGACGCCGAGGACATGGCCGCCCGCAAGCGCGTTTGCTTCATCGGGGACGTCCTTGCGACCGACCTCTTCGGGAACGAAGAGCCGATGGGCAAAGCCATCTTCATTGACAGTGTCCCGTTTACCGTTGTCGGGGTGATGCGGACAAAGCTCCAGAACTCGAATTACAACGGCCAGCGCGACGAGCGCTGCGCCTTCATCCCCTGGACGACCTACTCCGCGCTCTACGGCTTCAAGTACATCTCGAACTTCATCTTCCGCCCCCTTGACCTCGGTCGGAGCAAGGCGGTCACGGAGGACGTCAAGAAGCATTTCGCCAAACTCGTGGGCTTTTCCCCGGCTGACCCGGACGCCATCTCCA
>JAPKZH010000282.1 GCA_026393905.1 Candidatus Aminicenantota bacterium | reverse complement strand
AATCGACGAAAAAGGGCAAAAAAGCCTACGACCGCAAGAATCAGGTTTGGAAGAAAGAAATCGAGCGGTAAAGCAAACCGCTTGCCCCGAACCGTAAACATCCGTTTATGTGGTTTCGAGATGCTTTGCTCCGAGCCTTTTCCCTTGAGGATGCCCCCTGTTTGTATTATACTACCCTTTTTATTCTTGAAAATTTGCGCTTTTAAGAATTTATGCAGGAGAAGTTTTTATGAAAAAGGTCGTCATCATGGGTGCCGCGGGGCGCGATTTCCACAACTTCAACACGTATTTCAGGGATAATCCGAATTTCCAGGTCATGGCGTTCACGGCCAGCCAAATCCCCGACATTGAAGGACGCAAATACCCCGCTTCGCTCGCCGGCAAGCTCTATCCGGACGGTATCCCGATCTACGCCGAAGCAGAGCTCGATGCCCTAATTAAGAAACACGGCGTGACCAAAGTCTATTTCTCCTACAGCGACGTCTCGCATGAATATGTCATGCACAAGGCATCCCAGGTCCAGGCGGCCGGCGCCAGCTTCGTCCTCCTCGGCCCCGATGACACGATGGTTAAGAGCAAAAAGCCCGTTGTCTCCGTATGCGCCGTCCGCACCGGGTCCGGCAAAAGCCAGACTTCGAGAAAAGCCGCCCTGATCCTCAAGAAAAAAGGCCGTCGAGTGGTCGTCATCCGCCATCCCATGCCCTACGGCGACCTGGCCAAACAGAAGGTCCAGCGCTTCGCCACCTATGAAGACATGGCCAAACACGAATGCACGATCGAAGAGCGGGAAGAGTACGAACCCCACGTGAAGCACGGCATTATCGTCTATGCCGGCGTCGACTACGAAGCCATCCTCCGCGAGGCCGAAAAGGAAGCGGACGTCATCCTCTGGGACGGCGGGAACAACGACGTTCCTTTCTATAAGTCCGACCTGGAAATCGTGGTGGTCGACCCCCACCGGGCGGGCCATGAGCTTCTTTACTATCCGGGGGAAACCAATTTCCGGCGAGCCGATGTCCTGATCATCAACAAGCTCGACACCGCCGCCAAGGAGAATGTGGATAAGGTCATAGAAAACATCAAAGCGGTCAATCCGGCCGCCACGGTCATTCGCGCCGGGTCTCCGATCAGCGTCCAAAACGGCGGCGAGATCACAGGCAAACGCGTTCTCGTCATCGAAGACGGGCCGACCGTCACCCACGGCGGCATGGCTTTCGGTGCCGGCATCGTGGCCGCCTCGAAATACGGGGCCGCCGAAGTCGTCGATCCAAGGCCTTTCGCCGTCGGAAGCATCAAAAAAACGTTTGAAAAATACAGACACCTGGATAAGGTTCTCCCGGCCATGGGCTATGGAGAAACCCAGGTCAAGGAACTGGCAGAGACAATCAACAGGATCGATTGCGACCTGATCATCAGCGGTACTCCGATCGACTTGAACCGCCTGATCAAGACCCGTCAGCCGATGCTTCCGGTCGGATACGAGCTTGAGGAGATCGGGTCGCCCACCCTGGAAGATGTGCTCGAGAGATTCTGAAGGAAATGCCCATCAAACGACGCCTCGCTCTGATCGCCTTCGGCGGCAACGCCCTGCTCACTGAGAACCAACGGGGGATCCAGGAAGAACAGATGAAGAACGCCGAAAAGGCCGCCCAGCTCATGGCCCACATCGTCCGAAAAGGCTACGAACTCATCATCGTCCACGGCAACGGGCCCCAGGTCGGCAACCTCCTGATCCAGATGGAAGAAGCGGTCACCAAGGTCCCTCCTTACTCGCTCGACCTCTGCGACGCCATGACCGAGGGCAGCATGGGCTTCATGCTCGAAAGGGCTATCACCAATGAGCTGCGGCGCCATTCTATCGATAAAGAAGTCATTACCCTGGTCACCCAGGTTGTCGTCGACAGGAACGACCCGGCCTTCGACAGCCCGACCAAGCCTGTCGGCCCGTTTTACACAAGATACAGGGCCCAACAGCTTGCCCGTGAGAAGAAATGGACGGTGGTCGAGGACGCCGGACGCGGCTATCGAAAAGTCGTCCCCTCGCCCAAGCCCATCGACGTCGTGCCCAAGTGGATCATCAGGGATCTCGTCCAGGCCGGCCGCATCGTGGTCGCCGCGGGAGGAGGCGGTATACCCGTTATCCTTAACAACCGCGGCCTCTTCGAGGGCGTCGAAGCCGTGATCGACAAAGATTATGCCGCAAGCCTGATCGCCCGGGAAGTCAAAGTCGACCTGTTCATCATCCTGACCGGGATCGAAGAGGTTTACATCAATTTCGGCAAGCCCGACCAACAGGAAATGCCCGTCCTCACCGTGGACGAGGCGCAGAAATACCTGGAGGAAGGTCAGTTCCCGCCCGGCTCGATGGGGCCGAAGATTCAGGCGGCCATCGATTACATAAAGGCCGGCGGTAAGGAGGTCCTGATCACGAAGGCCAGCCACCTCAAAGCCGCCCTTCTCAAAAGGTCGGGGACGAGGATCATCGAGGCCAACGGCTAGCCGGCAGGAGAGAGCTATGCAGAAAGACTTTATATCGATCCATGACCTAACGCTCTATGAATTCAACGAACTCCTGGATTTGACCCAGGAAATCAAGGAGGATCCCGATAAATACCGGAAAAAGCTAAAGAACAAAATCCTGGCCATGATCTTCGAAAAGCCATCGCTGCGGACACGCATGACGTTCGAAGTCGGTATGTTCGAGCTCGGCGGGAAGGCCGTCTACCTCAGCCCCAACGAGATCCAGGTCGGAAAGCGGGAGACGGTCGAGGACATCGGGCACAACCTTGAACGCTGGGTGGACGGCATCATGATCCGCACCTTCGCCCATGACAATGTGATCAGGCTGGCCAAGTCCGCTTCGATCCCCGTTATCAACGCCCTGACCGACTTCTCCCATCCCTGTCAGGGGATGGCGGACATCTTTACCCTGCGGGAGAAAAAGGGCGGCCTGTCCAAGATCAAGCTGGCCTATGTCGGAGACGGCAACAACGTCTGCCACAGCCTGATGCTGGCTGCGGCCAAAGCCGGGCTCAAAATGGCCGTGGCCACGCCGAAAGGCTATGAGCCGAGCTCGGCCGTCATGGAATGGGCCCGGGAAGATGGCCGCGAGACAGGCTTTACGCTCGAGCTCGTCCTTGACCCGAAGGCCGCTGTCAAAGACGCCGATGCCGTCTATACCGACACCTGGGCCTCGATGGGGCAGGAACAGGAGAAAGAAGCCCGGGCCCGGGTTTTTGCTCCCTTCCAGGTGAACCCGGCGCTCATGGCCTTTGCCAAGCTTGACGCCGCTTTTATGCACTGTCTGCCCGCCCATAGGGAAGAGGAGGTGACCGCTTCGGTCCTTGAATCTCCCCAGTCGGTCGTCTTTGATCAGGCTGAGAACAGGCTTCATATCCAAAAAGCAATTATGCTATTATTAATGGGGAAAAAAGAGAAACATGGAGAAAGATAACACGCTCGTTCAGGTGACCTCGGACGATATCGCTTTCATCGAACTTGAACTGGCCAAGACGCGCAAACCCGCCTCCGTCCGGGAGGTCACCGAGAGGTTGGCCTTCCGCAAAACCGCCAGCCAGCGGACCCAGGAAGTGAAAATTTATGACCCGAGCTGCGTCTATCAAGTCGGGAATTCGATCTACAAGGAGTACGATGAACACCTGACCGTGAGCAGCAAGACCGTGGAGTCGTTCAGGGGAGCCGTTGTCCTGAAGGTCGTCCATAAGGTTTTTTACAAATCGTTCAACTGCGAGATGCTCGAGGTCGATTATACGCTCGGCGGGACGTTCCGGAAATACATCGACTACATGAAAAAGTCCAAGACCCAGGTCTTGCTCCCCTCCAACGTAGGCGGCGTCAACTGCGAGCCCCGGATCATGGGAAAAGACGATGATCCCCGCCTGACCGAGCTCCCCATGACCGACAAGGACCTCAAGACGCTCGAGAAAAACCTGAAGACGGCGCTCACGAAATCGCCGGCCTTTTTCAACTGGAGCGACTTTTGGCAGCTCGTGGCCAACCAGCCCTCCATTCCAGAAGACAAAATCAAGGAGATGGAAGACCACGTTGCGGCGGCCAAAGAATCAGCGGCGACGGGCGACCTGGTCAAAAAATTCATGGGGCTCGAGGCCTCCCACGACCTCTTCGACATCCACTGCCTTTGGCTCAACCACATCCTCGAGACAAAATACAAGAAAGAATTCCTCCAAGTCTCGCCTCTTGAATGGGGAAAATGGCACCTCAAGAGCATTCTCAACGCCCTTCCCGAGAAACTGCCCTTGTCCTCGGAGCCGGCGCCCCTGCCGGAATTCGAGACCGCCGAGAAGATCGAAGTCACGCCGTTCCACGCCTTCCCTCTCAAGGTCTACCTCACCTGGAGAGAAATCCTTTCCGGGGGCGTCAAGATTCCCAAGAGCTTCAACAAAGAGCTCAGCCATTCCCGGGAGTACATCTTCACGGATGCCGACGAGAACAAAAATTACACCGTTTTCTACTATCCGCAGCAGGGCTACTTTCTAGGGTTGAAAGAGTTCTTCGCCGTAAACGGCATCCCCCAGGGAACGAGCATGACTCTGGAACGCAAAGGGCCGGTGCATTTCCATTTTTGGCTGAAAAAATCCAAGAAAAAAATTTCCGTGGCCAAGCTGACCCATGACCCGGAAAAAGACCTGTTTGCCGATGCGGGAGAAGCCGCGACATTGGCCCTCCCCAACAAAATCATCTATCTGGAACGGGAAACCCTGATCAAGATGATCGGCCTTTACCCCGAGAGGATCGATCGCAATCTCAGGGATCTCCTAATCCTCGTCTTCAAGAATTTCAGCCCCCCGTCCACCGGCTACTCGCTCCATTTTCTCCGAGCCTATCATCTCGTCGACATTCTCAAGCGAACATCGCAGGAAGATGTCGAATACACGCTGCTCAATTCCTTTGAATTCACAAAATCCGATAAGAAGAAGGGCATCTTCTATTACCAGGAAGCGGCCGCGCTCAAGGAAGAAATTCTGCCCGGAGCCCTTCCGGCCCTGATGGAGGAAATCCCGGAGGAGATGCCGGCCAAAGAAATCCTGATGCACGAGATTCAGGCCCAGGAAGCCCTGGAAGACATCGGCCTCGAAGCCGGGATCGCCGAAATCCAAGAACAAGCCACGCCGGAAAAGCCGGCGGCCAAAAAAGAGAAAGTCTTCAAGAAAAAAAAGATAAGAGCCGAGGGCGAGAAAGCTCCGCGGGCGAGAAAAAGCGAGCGCCGCGCCATCGAGGAGAAGATCGAAGAGGAAGAATCGGAAGAGGAAGCCTTGATTGCCGTCAAAGCCCAGGAAGGAGAGGAGCTTGAGGAGGCCCGGGCCGCGGCGGAAGCGGCGGCCGAAGCCCCGCCTGCCGCTTCGCCGGAAGCAACGGCCGAAGCCGCTGCCGAAGCCAAAAAAGAAGCCCCCAAAAAAGAAGAGGCGAAGAAGCCCGAGGAAGCGGCCGGCGCCTTCGGCAGCCTCCTGGCGGAGAAATTAAAGGCCGCCCTGACGAAAAAGCGGCAGGAAGACCAAAAGAAATAGGCTCGCCACTCGGACGGTTTTTTTCATCCTCGCCATTTTAAATCCGGGGTCAAATCTCAACATTCAACAATACAAGCCCCTTGAACACGGGTCTTTTTGGGGATGATCTTTTTTTGTAAGACATGTTGAATGTTGAGGTTTGACCCCAAACGACAGGCAAGAAATCAATCGTTTTTCTCAATAATTTCGCGACCGGCCCCAACCCGGCGCGTCACCCCCAACCGGTCGAGCAGCTCGAGTATCGGAATGGCGTATTTGCGACTGAGTCCCGTCATGGCTTTGAATTCCGCAACGGTCAATTCTTTCTGACCCAGGCCTCGGATCTTCTCGATGATATCGTCCAGCCAGCGGGAATGGAGAAAAAATCCCTCCGCTCCTTGGACGATCTTTTTCCGTTCGATGAGGATCTCCAGCAGCTTTTCCAGGGCCTGGGACGTGAGGTGAAGCTCGTCCTGGACGGCCTTTAAAGGCACGGAGTGGAATTTGCCCTGAACGCTCATCTCCTCAAGCCTCTCGAGAAGCTTCTCTTCCCGCGGCGAGAGGACCTTCTGGAAGCCCGACAGAGCGAAGGCCTTCCCCTCTTCCCTGACCCGGCCTGTGCTGACCAGGGTCTTCATGGCGAGGCAACGGATTCTTCTGGGGATTTCGAACCTCGTCCGAATCTTGTCCAGGGTGATGCCTTTCTCGTCCGGATGTTTCTTGTGATATTGGGATATATGGGACAGGAGCTTCCGGCAGAGATAATCGAGGCTGTCTCGAGAGACCAGAAACAAGGGCGAAAAGGAGAGAATTCTGATCGCCCCTTCCTCCTCCAGCTGCTGGCTGAGCGACTGCAGCCCGGAGGGGTCAAAATGGAAATGGATCCGGGCTTCGCTCTGTCTCAAGCCCTTGAGCCTTTTTTTGCGGACGAGGGCCGACAATCTTTCCGAATCCGTCAAAAGTTGCCTTTTCATGTTTTTTTAAAAGGGATCAAGCCTGGCCAATCGACGAGCCTCTTTCCCTCGTTGAAAAGAAGATATCATCGAATAACTCGGTCCGATCCCACTATTGGTTCAAAATAAAATTCATCCTCCTCAGGACGGGGTCTACGGCCACCAATATTACCCGAAGAGCCTGTCCCAGCTCAAATGTCTGCCCGGTCCTTTTGCCGGAAAGCACGCCCCGGGATTTTTTCCAATAGGTGTCTCCTCCTAGGTCGGCAAAGGCCAACAGGCCGTGGACAAAATAATCATCGAGCTCGACGATGAGGCCGGCCTTGCCGATGTCCACGACGATCCCGGTGAACTCTTCGCCCAGCTTCCCCTTGAGAAACCGGTAGATCCGCCACTCAAGGAGGTCCTTTTCCGCATCATCGGCTTTCCGTTCCTGCTCGGAAGAATGGAGGGCGGTCCCGGCAAGGGAGGCTCCCTTCAAAGACTTCCCCCGGATGGCTTCTTTTAAAATGCGGTGAACGGCCAGGTCCGGATAGCGCCGGATCGGGGACGTGAAATGGGTGTATTCTTCCTTGGCCAGGCCGTAATGTCCCTGGTTCTCCTCGAAATAGAGGGCGATCCGGAGCGCCCTGAGGACCTGGACATTGACGAACTTTTCTTCGGGCCTGCCTTCGGCCGCGGCGATCGCGCGCTGGAGGTCCCTGGATTCGATCTTCTCGGGCTTGGGCAGGAGGATGTTGAAATGGGCGAGCGTCTCCCTGAGTTTTTCCAGGTCCGCAACGGCGGGCCTAGGATGAATCCTGTAGAGGGAAGGAATGCCTCTCCGGCTCAGGAATGAGGCCACGGCGACATTGGCCGCCACCATGAACTCTTCGATGATCTTGTGGGCCTCGTTCTGGGCGAACGTGGCGATCGAATGAAGACGGCCTTCTTTATAGATCAGCTCCGGCTCCAGGAGGTCAAAATCGAGGCTTCCCTCGGCGACCCTATTTCTCCTGAGCCTGCCGGCCAGCTCTCGCATAAGAAGCAGGTCGGGAACGATTTGGGCATATTTTTTCTTTTCGGCCTGGTCGTCCTCAAAAACCTTGAAAACAGTGGTGTACGTCAGCCGTTCCGCCGTCCGGATCATCGAGGGATGAAACTGGGCGTCCTGGATCCGGCCGGACTCTTCGATTTCGAGAAGGACGGAAAACGTCAGCCGGTCCTGGCGGGGCCTCAGGCTGCAGACATCGTTGGACAGCTTTTCGGGAAGCATGGGGAGCGTCACATCGGGGAAGTAAACGCTCGTCCCGCGCTCGAAGGCCTCTCGATCGAGCGCCGCCCCGGGCTCGACATAATGGGAGACATCGGCGATGTGAACGCCGAGCAGGAAATGGCCGTTGTCGAGCTTCCGGATGCTGACGGCATCGTCAAAGTCCTGGGCTTTTTCGCCGTCGATGGTCAATGTCGTCCAGCCGCGGTAATCCAGCCGCTGGTCTTTGTCCAAAGCGGCGGGTTTGCCCGCGACCTCCTCGGCCTCGGCCAGCGTCTCCTTTGAAAAATCCACGGCCAGCCCATATTTCTGGATGATGACCTTCGTGTCGACGCCTGGATCGTCGGGCATCCCGAAGACTTCGACCAAGGCCAGGCTGCTTCTGTCCGCGGCGACGATCGTCCCCGGCCCGGGGAAAAAGCTTCCCCGGGATGTGAGCGGGATCTCTGCCGACACGGGAGTGTCAAATGGGACAAGGTAGGGTTGACCGAACCGCTCTGTATAAAGCCCGATGATCTTCTTCTTCTCCTTCTTGAGGATGCGGACCACTTTTCCCTCGGGCTTCCCTTTCTTGCCCTTTTCTTTGAACAGGACCTCGACGACGTCTCCCTGGATCGCGTTTTTGGCAAACCGGCCGGGGATGAAAATATCCTCCCCCGCCCGTCCGTCGGGCGTCACGAAACCGAACCCCCTGCCTGTCGTCACGAATTTGCCGCGGATGAGGTCGGTCTGGACGGGAAGAAGGAAACGGTTCTTGACGAGCCGGATGAGGCCCTGGCCCTCCAGTCTCTTAAGGCCGGCCTCGACCTTAGCCCTTTCTTTGCGCTGGACCTTGAGCTCTTTGAAAACGTTCTGGAGGCTCAGCCCCTGCCGTCTTCTCCGCAGCAGGTCAAGGATGCGTTCGTCGATGGATGATGACATTGTCAATAATAGAATAGGGAGAGATGGGGGATCTTGAACCTTTCCCGAAGACGCCTGACAACCTTGATGTCCCGGACACGGGCCAGCTCGTCGCCGGCCAAGCGTCTTCCCTCGGCCAGGATGTCCTTTTTCACCCCGTCCTTGTCTTCATGGCCGGCCCGGGCCAGCAGCTGCCCATCGACCTTTTCGTCGAGGTCCTCCATCTCTTCGTCGGCGAAATCGGGCCCGGCCAATTTTTGGCGCGCCTCAAGAAAGAGGTCTTCTAAGAACAGGACTTCGGGCGGGACGTGAGCCAGAAACCTCTCGATTTCCGTTTGAACGCGGCGGCGCTTATCCTCCCGCGAGGCCATCTTTCTTCCGCTCCCGACCTTCCGGTCCCGATATTGTTCGAACGCTTTCGAGACCTGGCCGCCGCAGAATGAAAGCGAAAGGATCTTGTCCGCCTTGGGCCGTCTCAAGCGGTGATTTTCGAAGGCCTTATCGATGCCCTCCAAGACGACCGGGAGTGGAAGGCCCGCCTCCTCCCAGGCAGAAATCAAAGCCAGGTCTTTGGCCGAGAGAAAAAACGGGGCGCCGCGCCATGCCAGGAAATGGCGGGCGATTTTCTGGTAATAAAGGCTCTGCTCCTGGTCATTGGGATTCATGAATCAGGGCCTGTTGCGCTCGTAGACGATCCTCAGGCCTTCCAGGACCAGGTGAGGTTCATAGACCTGGATGGATTTGACCTCGGGGCTGATCTGGCCGCCGAAACCGCCGGTGGCAATGACTTGGGCTTCCTCGCCCAACTCCTTTTTGATTTCTCTGATGATGTTCGAGACCAGCCCGACATAACCGAAATAAAGGCCGGACTGCATGCTCGTGACGGTCGTCTTGCCGATCGCCTTGGACGGTTTGCGGACCTCGATGCGCGGCAGTTTGGCCGTCTTTAAGTAGAGCGCCTCGGCCGAGATCTGGATCCCGGGCGCGATCGCTCCGCCGAGATATTCGCCCTTGGCCGAGACGGCATCAAATGTCGTGGCCGTGCCGAAATCGACAATGATACAGGGGCCTCCGACCTTCTCATAGGCCGCGACGGCGCCGACGACCCGGTCGGCGCCGACCTCGAGAGGCGCTTCATAGAGGATGGGCATGCCCGTCCGCAGCCCGGGCCCGACGACCAGCGCCTTGTCATGAAAGAAGTTATGGCTCAGCGTCTGGAAAATCGGCGTCAGCGGCGGGACGACGCTCGAGATGATGACGTCGCTCACGGCCGAGGGCTCCAGCCCCGCGAACCTCAGCAGGTTGAGGAGAATGATGCCGTACTCATCGCACGTCTTATCCTTGTCCGACCGTATCTTCCAGGTTTTGACCAGATTTTTGCCCTCGAAGATCCCGACAGCAACTGTGGTGTTACCGATGTCCAGGGCTAACAGCATGAAACGCTCCTTCCCCTCATAGCATTTTCGTGATCTCGGCCGAGCGAAGAGCGCGACGGCCGGTCTCATCTTCAAGCACCAAGCCCCCGTCCGAGTCAAGCCCCTGATAAACACCGGAAAAAAGCTGTTCGTTCATCAGCCCCTGGATCCTGTCTCCTTTTTGGATGGCCGAGTGAGCTTCGAAGGAACGAACGATCCGGTCCTTCTCCCCTCGACAGAAGACATCATACCAGTTTGCCAGGCTTTCTAAAAGCTTTGCCAGAAGCGCCTCGGGATCGCCGTTTTTTTTCAGGGCGATCCTCACGGATGTCGCCAGGGGCCGGATGTCTTGGGGAAAATCGCCTTCTTCGTAGTTGAGGTTGATGCCGATGCCGAGGATCGTAAAATCCGGCCGGTTGCCCAGGAACGCGCTTTGGCAAAGGATGCCGCCCAACTTTCTTTTTTCCCAGATCAGGTCGTTGGGCCAGCTCAGTTGAATTCTCAGCCCGTGCACTTTTTCGACGGCGTCCCGGGCGGCGAGGCCGGCGACAAGCGGGAGCAGCGAGATCTCTGCCGGACGGGGGCGAAGAAGGACGGAAACATACAGCCCCTTGTCCCGGGCCGAATACCAGGCGCGGCCTTTGGTGCCTCGTCCGGCCGTTTGCTCCGCGGCAACGACGACCGTCCCTTCGGGGGCCCCTTCCCCGGCCAAACGCAAGGCCAGTTCGTTGGTCGAACTGCAGCTGGCGACACGATGGATCACGGGTGCGGATATCATCGGCCGAAGCCTATTTCTTCTCGATGGCTTTGAGCTCCTCGACGAGCATCTTTTTGAACTCCGAAGAAACGATCTCCCGGGTCCAGTTTTCCAGCTCGTCCGTGCTCTTCCGGATTTCTTTTTTTACGACTTCGTGAATTTTCTTTTCCAGCTCGTCGGTCCATTGGGGAGTCACCGCCGGGATGTCCTCGGGAGGATGCTCCGGCAGGGCGATCTCTTCAAGGAGGGGATCCTCCGGAAAGGAGGGAATCTCCTTTTTCTTGTCCAGGGCTTCCCTGATCATTCTGGACAGGCTCGCCGAATCGAACGGTTTTTGAATGAGGCCGTCGTATTCAACCGGAGAAATCTTTCTCAGATCGAGCGCCTCGAAGGCCCCCCGGACCAAGACCAGGGCGCACTGGTTGTAGGCCTCCTGGGTCCGGAGATAGAGGCCGACATCATAGCCGTCCATCGACGGAAGCTGAAGGCTCAGCAAAACCGCATCGGGGTTGATGTCGGGCAGGGCTTGGATGACCTTCCATCCGTCGCCGAACATATGGATCTCGAACTCCGGCTCCGGCAGGGCGAGATGGGCTGCCTTCTGCGCGGACGGCGAGCTGTCGGCGACGATGACTTTGTAGGCCATGATCAGATTGTATTATATTCGATCTTCAGTACTCAATATACACGGAGTCTTCGCCCAACAGGTTCTGGATCATCTTGGTCAGATCATCTGACGGCAGGACTCCTTTGACCTCGACCGATTGGGCAACCAGCCGGTAGGCATGGGGCGTCTCGAGCTCGAAAAATACCGGGCACTCGCCGGCGTTCTTGTCCAAAATCTCCTTCAGGTCCCGCAGCATGGACTCTTCCATCCCGGGCACGAAGATCCGGACGACCATCCGCTTGGCCTGTTTCTGAAAGGCTTCGGCCAGGGGCATGACGTGGGTCAGATGGATCTTCCGGCTTTCCCCTTCGCCCAGGAACTTGCCCTTGAGCCAGACCAGCATATCTTCGTGAAGGAATTCCCGGTTCTTGCGGAAGGCCTCGGGGAAGGCCACGACCTCCACCCGGCCGCTCATGTCCTCGAGTGAAAAGAGAGCCATGGGCTCGTCCTTTCTTGTCCGGGTCGTCTTGAATTCCTGGATGATGCCGGCCAGGCGGACCTCGCTGTTGAAGTCCTTTTCGTCGTCCAACTCGCTGACCGTGTGCGAGATCAGCCGGCGAAGGTTCTTCCGGAACTGGCTCAGAGGATGGCCCGTGATGTAGAAGCCGACGGCATCCTTTTCATAGGACAGGAGCAGCGATTCGTCCCATTCGGGCATGCTCTTGACCTCGGCCGGGACGTCGGGAGCCTCGACTTGGCCGCCGCCGAACAGCAGGTTCTGCTTTGTCGTCTTTGCCTTCTGGACATCATGGGCGTACTCGATGATTTTATCGATGAGATGAAAACACTGGGAGCGCGGCCAGCCCAGAGAATCGAAGGCGCCGGCCTTGATCAGGCTCTCCAACACCTTCCGGTTGATGACTCGGCTGTCCGCGTCGCGGCAGACGTCGAACGGCGTCTGGAATTTGCCGTTGGCCCCGCGGACCTGGAGCAGGGCTCGGGCCGCGGCTTCGCCGACATTCTTGACGGCGGAAAGGCCGAAGCGGACGGCGTCTTGGAAGACGGTAAAATTAAAATCACTCTCGTTGATGTCCGGCGGCAGGACCTGGATGCCCATCTCCTGGCACTCGTTGATATACTTGACGACTTGCGATGTCGCCCCGCGCTCCGCCTCGGACGTGACCAGCGCGGCCATGAAATGAAAAGGATAATGGGACTTGAGATAGGCCGTCTGGTAGGCCAGCGCGGCATAGGCGGCGCTGTGGGACTTGTTGAAGCCGTACTCGGCGAAATTCTTGATCTGCTCGAAGAGCTTGGTCGCCTTGTCCTGGCTGATGATCCCCTTTTTCTTGGCGCCCTTGATGAAATTCTGCTTTTGCGCCCTCATGATCTCGCCGACCTTCTTGCCCATGGCCTTGCGCAGCAGATCGGCTTCGCCCAGGGAGAAGCCCGCCAGCTCGGTGGCGATCTTCATGACCTGCTCTTGATAAACGATGATCCCGCGCGTCTCCTTGAGAACGGGCTCGAGCTCCGGGATCTCGTAGCTGATCTGGTCGGGATGGTGTTTGCGCTTGACGAAGTCGGCCGTCATCCCGCTTTTCAGCGGGCCGGGCCGGTAGAGGGCGTTCAAGGCGATCAGGTCGCGGAAATTGTCCGGCTTGTAGCTCCGCAGCAACTCCTTCATGCCGTGGCTTTCGAACTGGAAGACGCCGTCGGTCAGGCCTGCCTTGAACAGGTCGAACGTCTTAGGATCGTCGAGCGGAATCTTGTTCATGTCGATTTTTTCGCCAAAATCTTTTTCGATCAATCCGAGGGCGTCCTTGATCACGGTCAGGTTGCGCAGGCCCAGGAGGTCCATCTTCAGCAGGCCGATGGCCTCGATGTCTTCCATCGGGAATTGGGTCGTGATCTCGCCCTTGACCGACTTGTAAAGCGGTAGGTACTCGGTCAACGGCTTGGGCGTGATGACGATCCCCGCGGCGTGGATCGACGGGTGGCGGACCTGGCCCTCCACCTTTTGGGCGATGGACAGGAGGTGGGCGATCTTGGTGTTCTTGTCGCGCAGCTCTTTGAGTTGAGGGACGGATTCGATGGCCTTCTCGATCTTGACATCGGGGCCCAGAGGAATCATCTTGGCGATCCGGTCGACCTCCTGAAGCGGCACTTCGAGGACTCGGCCGACATCGCGGATCGCCGCACGCGCCGCCATCGTCCCGAAGGTGATGATCTGGCAGACGTTTTCCTGCCCGTATTTATTGGTGACATAGGCGATGACTTCTTCGCGCCGACGGCCGCAGAAATCGATGTCGATATCCGGCAGGCTGATCCGCTCGGGGTTCAAGAACCGCTCGAAGAGCAGGTCGTACTCCAGGGGATCGATGTCCGTGATGCCGAGGCTGTAGGCCAGCAGGCTCCCGGCCGCAGACCCTCGTCCCGGCCCGACGGGAATTCCTTTCGCCCGGGCCATGCGGATCAGGTCCCAGACAATCAGGAAGTATCCCTCAAATCCCATCTTTTCGATGAGCTTGATCTCCCTCTCCAGGCGCTCTTTGTAATCCTCGATCGAATAAGAGAGCAGGCCTTTTTCCCTTTTCTCGACCAGACCCCGCATCCTCTCCTCAAATCCCTGCCGGGCGACGTCCTCAAAATATTCTTCCAGGGTCTTTCCTTCGGCGGGCTTGAACTGGGGCAGAAAGTAGCCGTGAGAAGGGAAGCTGAACTCGCATTCGGAGGCGATCCGGGCCGTGTTTTCAACGGCTTCGGGGACCTCGCGGAAGAGTTGGGCCATCTCCTGGCCGGACTTGAAATAGAACTCGGTCGTGCCGAAGCGGATCCGGTCCTGGTCGCTGATCTTCTTGTTCGTCTGGATGCAGAGGAGCACTTCGTGGCTCTCGGCATCGTCCTTGTGATAGTAATGGACATCGTTGGTGGCCACCAGCGGAAGGTTCAATTTGCGGGCCAGACGGACGAGCAGGGGATTGACCTCCTGCTGGAGCTTCAGGCCGTGGTCCTGGAGCTCGATATAAAAGTTGCCGGGAGAAAAGATCGAGGCGTACTGGGCGGCCGTCTCTTCGGCGTCTTTCTCGAGCCCCTTCCCCAAGAGGAAGGACACTTCGCCCTTCAGGCAGCTGGATAAGGCGATCAGGCCCTGGCTGTGCTGGGAAAGAATTTCTTTATCGATGCGCGGCCTGTAGTAAAAACCTTCAAGATATCCCTTGGTGATCAAATGGCAGAGGTTCTTGTAGCCTTTTTCATCCTTGACCAGCAGCAGCAGGTGGAAGTGGATAGATTCTTTGCCGTCCACCCTTTTATCGAACCGGCTCTTGGGCGCCACGTAGACTTCGCAGCCGAGGATGGGCTTAATCCCCTTGTTTTTAGCCTCCTTAAAAAAGCCGACGGCCCCGAAAATGTTGCCGTGGTCGGTGAGGGCCACGGCCGGCATTTTTTGCTTGAAGGCGGCGTCCACCAGGTCCGAAACCCGGATGCCGCCGTCCAGGATGCTGTACTCGGAATGGTTGTGGAGGTGGATGAAACTCTGCGACATCTTATTCCCACTCGATCGTGCCCGGGGGCTTGGTCGTAATATCATAGACGACCCGGTTGACGCCCTTGACTTCATTGACGATCCGGGTCGAGATGGAAGCGAGAAGCTCGGGAGTCGCGGGGAACCAGTTGGCGGTCATCCCGTCGACGCTCTGGACGAGGCGGATGACGACAACCCGTTGGTAAGTCCGTTGGTCTCCCATCACCCCGACCGATTTCACCGGGAGCAGCACGGCAAAGGCCTGCCAGAGTTTATGATATACACCTGATTTCCGGGTTTCCTCGATGACGATCTCGTCCGCATCTCGCAGGATGTCCAGGCTCTCCCGGTTGACTTCGCCGACGATCCGGACGGCCAGTCCGGGGCCGGGGAACGGATGCTGGTATATGAAATCCTTGTCCACGCTCAGTTCCAGGCCGAGGGCGCGCACCTCGTCCTTGAACAGCTCCTTGAGCGGCTCGACGAGCTTGAACTTGAGGTCCTTGGGAAGCCCGCCGACATTATGATGGGATTTGATCGTCGAGGACGGGCCTTTGACCGGATTGCTCTCGATGACATCGGGATAGATCGTGCCCTGGGCGAGGTATTTGACGCCGCCGATCTTTCGGGCCTCGCGCTCGAAGATCCGGATGAACAGGCCGCCGATGATCTTCCGCTTGCGCTCGGGCGACGTGACTCCGCCCAGCGCGTCGATAAATTCATCGGCGGCATCCACGCTGTCGACATTCAGCGACAATTTTTTCCGGAATTTAGCCATGAGATCGTCGTACTGGCCTTTGCGGAGAAAGCCGTTATCGACAAAAATACAGGTGAGGCGACGGCCGACGGCCTTATGGATGATGAGCGACGCGACAAGCGAATCGACGCCGCCGCTCAGTCCGCAGATGACCTTTTCTTTGCCGACGAGGCGTCGGATTTCTGCAGCCTTTCGCTCGATGAAAGAGCTCATGTTCCAGTCGGGCCTGAGCCCGGCCAGCCTGAACAGAAAATTGCCCAGGATCTTCTTGCCCTCTTTGGTGTGGATGACTTCGGGGTGGAACTGGACGCCGCAGATGCGGCGCTCGGCGTTCTCGACGACGGCCGCTTTGGTGTTGGACGTCCTGCCGGTAATGCAGAATCCCGGAGGGACGTTTTCCAGGCGGTCGCCGTGGCTCATCCAGACCTGCTCTTTATCCTTGACTCCCGACAGCAGGCCCCGCCTGTCTTGAATATGGAGCGAAGCAAACCCATACTCGCGCTTGGAGGACGGCTTCACCTCGCCGCCAAGCAGATAGGCGGTGAGCTGCAGCCCGTAGCAGATGCCCAGGACCGGAATGCCCAATTCAAATATTTCCCGGGAAGCGAGAGGCGCGCCTTTTTCATAGACGCTCTGCGGGCCGCCGGAAAGAACGAGCGCGGAAGGACGCTCTCTTTGAATCTTGGAAATGGACGTGTCGAAGGGAAAAATTTCCGAGTAAATGCCGAGCTCGCGGATCTTGCGGGCGATGAGCTGGGTGTACTGCGATCCGAAATCGAGGACGAGGACTTTGTTCATGCAGAGATTTTATCAGACGAGACTCTCGCCGACAAGTGTTATTGCCCCACGATTTGACCGCCACCCGGGTGAGGTATAAAATTTATTCTGAAAAGTCTTATCGGCTATTTCTTCGAGGAGGGAACGGATGAAAAATCGCCTGCTATTGATTTGTTTTCTATTTGTGGTCCTGGGGGCGGCGGTGCCCGTTTCCGCCGCACCGTCCGGGAGAGGGCTGATCTTTGGTATCAATGCCGGCATTTCTCCTACCGTGTGGTTTTATAACGCCTACCGCTTCGGTGTCGAAGCCGGCTTCCAGTTTTCTGAACGCTTCGCCCTTGTCGCTGAGGCCAGTTACGGCT